>LBIU01000652.1 GCA_000987445.1 Candidatus Accumulibacter adiacens
AACGAACGCGTTCGGGTACTCGAATATCACGATCAACCGGGCGCGAAGACCCAGCAGCACCGCCACCCGGCATTCGTTCTCTACGCGCTAGCGCCGTTCAAGCGCACCATCACCTTGCCGGACGGAAAGGTCATCACCCGCGAGTTCAAAAGAGGCGAGCTTCTTTGGTCCGATGCGCAAACGCACGTTGGAGAAAACATCGGCCAGACCGACACGCAGGTGATCATGATCGAGCTCAAGCAGGACGCTCAGGACGAGGTGAGCGGCAAATAGCCCTTCAGGCAGGACTTCGCGGCGGCACCAAGAAGACAGCTTTGATGCCCTTCGCATACTTGCTTCCGGGCAATATCCGCTAGCCATGTGTGCCGACCGCCCTCCGGCAACGAGCCATCGGACGGCCAACTGGCGCTGTTTCTGCACTCGCCGCGCACTGATCGCGCCCCCCCTCTCGCGAGACAAGCCCGGGGCCGTCGGCAATCGTCGAAATTCGCTCTGAATCCCGGGTTTAACGCCACCAAGCATTGCGCCGTGCGAGCTGAATTCGGTATGATCTTCGGGAGAAGTTTACGCGGTCGTTTCCACCAAATCACTCCCACGGAGCCCAAATATGGCAAAAGCAGAAAAAGTAAAAAAATCGAAGAAGATTTCCGACACCGAACTCGGCGAAGCGCTGGTTGTCTCCAGCGCTGACTCTGCCAAAATCACCAAGGTCGTCGGTCGGCAAATCCTCGATTCGCGCGGCAACCCCACCGTTGAAGTCGACATCACCCTCGACAATGGTTATATGGCACGTGCGGCTGTCCCGTCGGGGGCATCGACCGGCGAATTCGAAGCCTGCGAACTGCGCGATGGCGACAAGAACGCCTACCTCGGCAAAGGCGTTCTGAAAGCCGTTGCCGCGGTCAACGGCCCGATCGCAAAACTGCTCAAGGGTAAGAACCCCCTCGAGCAGCGCGAGCTCGACGAGGCGATGATCGCTCTCGACGCGACGACCAACAAATCGAATCTCGGCGCCAACGCGCTTCTCGGCGCTTCGATGGCCATCACCCTGTGCGGCGCAAACGTCAGCAAGATGCCGCTCTGGAAGTACATCGGCAAGATTCACCGCAACCGCGACTTCTGCCTGCCGACGCCGATGGCCAATATCATCAACGGTGGCAAGCACGCCGACAACCTCATCGACTTCCAGGAATTCATGATCATGCCGGTGGGCGCACCGACTTTTTCCGAAGGCCTGCGCTGGATCACCGAGATCTTCCACGCACTGAAGAGCATCCTGAAGAAAGGCGGCCATGTCACGGCGGTCGGCGACGAAGGTGGCTTTGCACCCAACCTGACCAACGACCAGTCGCTCGAAGTGATCATGGAAGCCATCGTCGCGGCCGGCTACAAGCCCGGCAAGCAGATCGGCATCGCGCTCGACTGCGCTTCGTCCGAGCTCTTCGACGAAGGTGACCGCAAAGGTTACAAGTTCTGGAAGTCGAACCCTGACAAGCTGTTCTCCGACGACGAGATGATCAAGGTCTACAGCGACTGGTGCAAGAAGTACCCGATCGTCTCCATCGAAGACGGTCTCGACCAGAGCGACTGGGAAGGCTACGTCAAGCTGACCAAGGAACTCGGCAAGACGGTGCAAATCGTCGGCGACGACTTCTTTGTCACCAACCCGGTGCGCCTCAAGCAGGGTATCGACATGAAGGCGGCAAATGCCATCCTGATCAAGGTCAACCAGATCGGCACCGTGACCGAGACGCTCGATGCCATCAAGATGGCGCAGAAGGCTGGCTACGGGGTCATCTCCTCACACCGCTCGGGCGAAACCGAAGACGCCTTCATTGCCGACCTCGCCGTCGGCACCGGCGCCGGCCAGATCAAGACCGGTTCGCTGTCGCGTAC
>LBIU01000653.1 GCA_000987445.1 Candidatus Accumulibacter adiacens
ACGGCTTCCCAGACCGGGCTTTCGATCGACAGGGCCAGTTGGCGGGCGAGTTCGAGCATGCCGTCATAGCCGGCGTAGGCAAACTCGCGTTCCTGGTTGATATCGAGGAAGGGAATGCGCGCCTTCAGCGCCGTGTAGAGATTGCGCCCGCCGGCGATCAGGATGTCGGCGCGATATTCCCTGTAGATCGCCAGCAGCGTCCCGGCACTGCCTTCGTCGATCATGCGCGCATCGTCGCCCATCAGTTCGCGAATGCGCGCCTTGTCTTCCTCGGTGGACTTCCGGGTGCCGGTCGCGACGACCGTCATCCCCAGATCCTGCAGGGCTGAGACGATCGACCAGGACTTGACGCCGCCGGTGTACAGCAGCACCCGCTTGCCCGCAAGGCGTCGCCGCCAGGGTTCGAGGGCCGCCGCCGATCGCGCTTCCTCGCGGGCGATCACCGCTTCCGTGCGGCGAACCAGATCGGCGTCGGCGAGCAGGCGAGCGAAGTCGCGCAGGGCCTTGGACATGTCCGCCACGCCATAGAAGCTGCCTTCGAAAAAAGGCTGCCCGTAGTTGTCCCGCAGCTTGCGCGCGACATTGAGCAGCGCCTTGGCGCAGACCACCATAGTGACCTGCGCACGATGCATGGTCTGCACTTCGCGAAAACGCGCGTCGCCGGACAGCGTGCTCAGGATGCGCAATCCGAGTTCGTCGAAGAGCGGCGCGACGTGCCAGAATTCGCCGGCAATGTTGTACTCACCGATCAGATTGACGTCGTAGGTCGGCAGCCCGTCGGCACGCGGCGCGGCGGCCTCGGGCTCACGGGTGCCGATCACGTACTTGAGCATCGCTTCACCGGCGAGGCGGTTGCCGAGGTTCTTGGTGCCGTAGAAACCGGCCGCATCGACCGGAATGACCGGCGTTCCCCAACGCTCGCTGGTGGCCTTGCAGACGGCTTCGACATCGTCACCGATCAGCGCCGGAACGCAGGTGTTGTAAATGAACACCGCCGCCGGCGAATAGCTGTCGATGGCCTGCTTGATGGCGTGAAACAGCCGCTTTTCGCCACGCCCCATCACGACATCGGTTTCCGACAGGTCGGTGGTCAGGCCGAGGCGGAAGAGCCTGACGCCGGACGAGCGGGTGCCGCGGTTGTCCCAGGACGATCCGGCGCAAGCAATCGGACCGTGCACGATGTGCGCCACGTCGGCGATCGGCAGCAGGGTGATCTGCGCGCCGTCAAAGGAACAGCCGCCGGCCGTGGCGCCGGGCTTGGGCCGGGCGCATCCCGATTTCTCCTTCTGGTTGTGGCTACAGGCCGGCTCGTCGAGCAATGCCCGGATGTCGCTGCTTTTCATGCGCTACTCCAGATATCCATCCGATACCGAGCAAGATGAGTGCCATGCATAGACAACTGTTTTCATTGACTTCCTATCGTTCCATGCTTGTCGTAAAGCCGACAAAATGCGGCGCACCGGGCGAGCAAGGAACAGGCTTGCCGCCCGCCAGGGCGACCGCGGCGGCGGCGCCTGCGTCGTCTAGTCGTCGCCCTCCAGCTGCCGCCGTGG
>LBIU01000654.1 GCA_000987445.1 Candidatus Accumulibacter adiacens
GCTGCGATCCGATGGTACGAGAAGGCCGCCGCGGGCGGTATTGCACAGGCCAGCGGTAACTTGGCGGCCATCTATCTGACGGAGGAGGGCTATGCCGACCTGTCGAAGGGTGTCGTCTGGACCATTCTCGCAGCGCGAGTTGCGGAAAGCAGAGGCGATTCGAATACTCAGAAGTATCGCGAGCAGGCATCGGCCTTGCTAAGGAGGCTACCGCCGGAGACGCGGGCGCAGTGTGAGCAAGCCGCCGACGAATGGGGCAAGCGCAACCACTTGGCTTTAGCCGCCGGGCTCTCCTCGGCGTGATTGCTCGTTTTCGCGTCACCGCCGATGGTTCGACCCCGTAGGGTCATAGAGCGATTCACTGCGACTCAAGGGCCGGCTCGGGGTAGCGCCCCTACATGGACGTTGGCTATTGAGAAGAATCGTTACCCTCCGCTGGTGGTCGATAGCAGAGCTCCGTCGGGATGGTAGTTGGGACGGCGTCTTCCGAAACCACGGATTTTGACTCGGTCACCTTGTGCAAGGGAGCTCCCGATGGCGTCGAGGACTGAGGGTCCCTCGGTTTTTCGTCTGCCAAAGGGTGTGTTTCATGCGAGATGACAGACAGTAGACCGACGCCCATACCGATGCGCGATTCCAGCGACCGAGTCTTTGACCAGTCGAGCAGTCAGCCAGCAGCAGCGCAGTCATTGAACTTTGCGATGGCTGGATAATCGAAAATTTCCCGACCATGCAGCCACGCGAGCCGGGATCGCATCCACCTGGAGGAGAAAGAGATGAGAATGCGCAAACTTTTGGTCCTGCTTGGCGCCCTGTTCCTGAGCACCTCGGCGCTAGCCTTCCATTGCCCGGCCGACATGAAGAAGATCGACGACGCGCTGGCCAAGAACCCAAAACTCACGGTCGAACAAATGGCCCAAGTGAAGAACTTGCGTGCCGAAGGCGAAGCCCTGCACAAGGCCGGCAAACACCAGGAGTCAGTCGAAACGCTCGACAAGGCGATGAAGATCCTCGGTATCTGACGCAGTGCGCTCGCGGCGGGCACGCTGCTGCCTTTGTCGCAGAGTTGACAAGCCGTCGGCCGGCTTCCCGGGAGCACCGAGCCGAGAAGAGTGGACAGCGGTGACGCCCACCGTAGCGACCACCCCACGTCTCTTGCGGTCTAAGGCGAAAGTGCGCACGCGGCTATCCTTCCGTAGTCGCCAGACGCTCCTTCAGCTTCGACCAGCGTCGCTCGACCTGCTTACCCTTGACCGCCATGGCCAGCGCTCGCTTCTGCCCGACCAGCACCACCAGCCTCTTGCCACGCGTGATCCCTGTGTAGATCAGGTTGCGCTGCAGCATCATGTAGTGCTGCGTCGAGATCGGAATGACCACCACCGGGTACTCGGAACCCTGCGATTTGTGGATCGTCGTCGCGTAACACAGCACCAGTTCGTCGAGTTCGCCGAACGGATAACTGACTACCCGGCCATCGAACGCCACGGCGAGTTCCTCTTCCTCCTGATCAACACCGGTAACGAAACCGATGTCGCCATTGAACACGTCCCGGTCGTAGTTGTTCTCGATCTGCATCACCTTGTCGCCGACGCTGAAACGGTTGCCGAACTTGTCGACACTGTGCTCGCCGGGCGGATTGAGCACCGCCTGCAAAGCCTGGTTGATACCGCGAGCGCCGGTTATTCCGCGGTTCATCGGGCACAGCACCTGGATGTCGCGGATCGGATCGATCTTGAACTTTCTGGGCAGGCGGGTCTGCACCAAGTCCACTACCGTTTGCGCAATGACGTCCGGCTCCTCGGCAGCGACGAGATAGAAGTCGGAGATTTCTCCCTTCTCCGGCAGGCTGGGAAAGACGCCCCGGTTGATCTGGTGGGCGCTACGAACGATGCGCGACGTCGCTGCCTGCCGAAAGACCTCAGTCAGCCGAATCACGGGAACTGCGCCCGAGTCGATCAAATCGGTGAGGAATTGTCCGGGACCGACCGAGGGCAATTGATCCACGTCGCCCACCAGGATCATCGCTGTGCTGGTGGCCACTGCCTTGAGTAGCTGGTTCGCCAGCGGTACGTCGATCATCGAACATTCGTCGGCAACCAGCAGATCGCATTCGAGGGGATTGTCCGCGTTGCGCTTGAACTGGCCATTGATCGGATTGATCTCCAGCAAGCGATGGATGGTCTTGGCTTCCAGTCCCGTCGATTCGGAGAGGCGCTTGGCTGCTCTCCCTGTTGGCGCACACAGCAGGGGCTTGACGCCCTTGACCGTCATGATGGTGAGAATCGAATTCACCAGGGTGGTCTTGCCGACGCCAGGTCCGCCGGTGATCACCAGCAGTTTGGAAGACAGTGCGAGACGGATTGCTTCTTTCTGGCTGTCGGCCAACTGGATGGAGAGCTTCTGCTCGACCCAGGGAATGGCTTTGCCGGCATCGAAGGCAGGCAGAGTCGTCCCGCCCGTTTTGAGCCGCTGTATCTGGGCGGCGATCGACTGCTCGGCGTAGTACAGCGGCGCCAGGAACACGCAGGGCCGCCCTTCGACAGTGTCGGGCAGCAGTACCTCGTCGGCGATTTCCTGGGCGATCGCCGTTTCGATGATGGATTCCGGGATGTCGAGCAGCTTCACCGCCAAGGGCACCAGCTCGGCATAGGGCAAGCCGCAATGGCCCTGGCCCGATGCTTCGGTGAGCGCGTACGAAACACCGGCCTGGGCTCGCAGGGGGGAGTCCTTGGCAATGCCGATCTTCTGGGCAATCGTGTCGGCCGAGAGGAAGCCGATGCCACGAATGTCCTGGGCGAGTCGGTAGGGGTTTTCCTGAACGATCTCGATGGCGTCTGGGCCATAGGTCTTGAAGATGCGCACTGCTCGGGAGTTAGAGACGCCGTGCGCGTGCAGGAAGACCATGATGCTGCGGATGACTTTCTGGTCGGCCCAGCCGGAGGTGATCTTTTTGGCGCGGACTTCACCGATACCGGGAATTTCGCGAAGGCGTTCGGGTGACTGCTCGATGACGTCAAACACCGCCGCACCGAAGGACTTGACCAGCTTGCCGGCGTAGACCGGGCCGATCCCCCTGACCATGCCCGAACCGAGGTAGCGCTCGATACCCGTCAAGGTGGTCGGCGGCGAGATTCTGACGAACACCGCGCGAAACTGCCGGCCGTGCTCGCGATCGGTGACCCAGTTGCCGGAAGCGGACGCGTATTCGCCGGGAGACACGGCGGGAGCGTGGCCAATCAGGGTGATCAGTTCTCGCTCACTCTTCACCTTGAGGCGCAGAACACAGAAACCGTTCTGCTCGTTGTGGAAGGTGACACGTTCAACCAGACCAGCGAGGCGGTCGAATTCGGCGGGGGCGTCAGGCATGGACGGGCGTGGTCAGGCTGCCTGCTGAAGTGGTGCGTCCTTGACCGTCACAGTAGGGAAGTGGGATGAAATGGCGGCGATCAGATCAGTGCGAGTCATGGCAGCATTCTACCGTCGGTAGTTTGTGTTGACTCTTGTCACCACGTCGAGATCAGCGAATACTGATTTCCGGCGTACCAGCAATACCAGGCACAGC
>LBIU01000655.1 GCA_000987445.1 Candidatus Accumulibacter adiacens
CGCAGCGCGCTGACGTTCTCGAGGGTGTCGCCAAACACGCAGCCGCTCAGAAAGGCACGAAACTCGCGCAGCACGGTCAGCAGGCGGACTTTTTCGGTGGCGGTGATGGCCCGCGTCGTGCCGCCGGGTTGCAGGGCCAGGCTGTGCGGCCACTTGCCGGCCAGGTAGCCCATCAGGCGCAGCCAGTCGGCGCGGGCCGGCAGCACCTCGCGCAGGGCTTCGCCGACGTCGGCCTTGAAGCGTCGTTCGGCCTGCGCGTGCCAGGGGCGAGTGCGATAGGCGGCGCGCGCGAAGTCGGGCATGAAGAACAGGTAGAAGTGGGTCAGGTGGTCGGCCAGGTTTTCGCAGGCCAGGATCAGCTGGCTTGCCAGACGGCCGTTGATCGGCATTTGCCGGCCGGTCGCGTCAGCCAGCGCGGCAGCGGCGGCCGCCGACTGCGACACCGAGCAGATGCCGCAAATGCGCGGCACGATGACCAGTGCGTCGAGCGGATGCTTGGCAATCAGAATCTGCTCGAAGCCGCGGTAAAGCGACGAGCAGACCTGCGCCGAGGCGATGCGGCCATCGGCGATATCGAGGCTCACTTCGAGGTCGCCTTCGACGCGATTGAAGGGACCGATCGTCAGGCGATGGCTCACTTCGGGCCGCCTTTCCTGGTTCCCGGCAGGATCAGCGGATGATCGGAGCGCGAGTTCTCGCGCACCCGCCGTGGCGTCGCCGACTTGGACAGGGCGGCGAGAGCGACGAACCAGGCCTTGGGCATGTCGATCGGCAAACCCATCGGGATGCCGGCGACCTTGGGCGTTTCCATGAACGGATGGCCGGGTTCCTCGAAACCGGGTTCGGTACAGGAGATGCAGGCAAAGCCGCCGCGCACGCAGGAGCCGACGCCATTCCATGGCCGCAGGTTGCAGTCGGCGTTGGCCTGGGTGCCTTTGCAGCCCATGTTCTCCATCAGGCAGCCGAGATCCGAGAGCTTCTGGGCACTGGCCTTGAATTCGTAGTACTCGTTGCGCGGGCAACCGTGGTGCACCAGTTGTTCGGTGTAGGAACGCGGCCGCTGCCAGGCGTCGAGGTCGCTTTCGGAGAATGCGCCGAGCGCCAGCGCCAGCAGGCTGTCGACCACCCAGCCGGGATGCACCGGACAGCCAGCGACATTGATCACCGGCAGGCCGGCAGCGGCCCGAAAATCCGGGCCGAGCAGGCCGCCTGCCTGATCGCCGTCGAACTGCAGACCGCAGGCGTCGGTGAGGTTTTCGCCGGAGGAAAGGATGCCGCCAAAGGCGGTACAGCTGCCGATGGCGATCACGTGCTGGGCGCGCGCCGCCAGTTCGCGCACCCAGTCGATCACCGCCCGGCCGCTGCCGGAGAGCATCTGAAAGCGGCCGCTGCCGTTGGGTCCGCGCAGCAGCGCGCCTTCGACGCAGAGGATGTCGAAGGGGCAGCTTCCGTTGGCGGCCGCCTGCAGCAGAGCGAGGGCCTCGTCGCCGCTGGCTTCCGACAGACCGGGGTGGAGAAGGAGATCCAGGCCGGCGTCGGCGAACTGCGCCAGCACGCCGGCGCGGTTCTCGGCACCGAGCAGCGACTGCGTGCAGCCGCCGCAACCCGCGGCCTGCAGCCAGAGCACTTTCATCCGCGTTCCAGGCCGTAGCGCAGCAGCTTGTGGCGCAGGCCGACGCGCGACAGACCGAGCTCGCTGGCCGCCCGCGACTTGTTCCAGCGATGACGGATCAGCGTCTCCTTGAGCACCCGCGCCTCGAGCGCTTCGAGCCGTTCCTTGAGGCCGCCATCGACGGCCATCTGATCGAGCAGATCGTCCTCCTGCTGGTCGACCGCCGGCGTGCGCAGGATGCGCGGCGCGAGCAGTTCGGCGCCGAGGCGCGGCGATTCGCAGAGCGCCAGCATGCGCAGGATTTCGTTCTGCAGCTCGCGCACGTTGCCTGGCCAGGGGTAGACGGCGAGGCAGGCGAGCGCTTCGGTGGTGAAACCGTCCACCGTCTTGCCGAGCATTTTCTGGCTGGCGTCGAGCAGGCGGCCGGCCAGCAGCGGAATGTCCATCGCCCGCTCGCGCAGCGCCGGCACATGCAGCGGCACGGTCGCCAGGCGGTAGTAGAGGTCTTCGCGAAAGCTGCCGGCGCGCACGTCGGCCTCGATGTCGTGATGGGTGGCGGCGACCACCCGCACATCGACCGAATGCGGGCGGGTGGCGCCCAGGGGCCTGAACTCGCCTTCCTGCAGGACGCGCAGCAGCTTGACCTGGAAGGCCGGGCTGGTATCGCCGATTTCGTCGAGGAACAGCGTGCCGCCGTCGGCCTGCTGGAAACGGCCGCTGCGGTCTTCGTAGGCGCCGGTGAAAGCGCCGCGCTTGTAGCCGAAGAGCTCGGCTTCGAGCAACTGGTCGGGCAGCGCACCGCAGTTCTCGGTGACGAAAGCCTTGTCGGCACGCCTGCTGCAGTAGTGGATGGCGCGGGCCAGCATTTCCTTGCCGGTCCCCGACTCGCCGCTGATCAGCACCGGGAGGTCGAAAGGGGCGATCTTCTCGATCAGCGCGCAGACGCCGTTGAGCGGGCTGTGCGGGGTGCGGATCAGCGCCTCGAGGCCGAACTCGCGTTTGATGCGCTCGCTTTTCGCCTCGACACGGCGTGCCAGCACCGGCTCGGCGGTGCGCAAATCCACCGACAGGCGCTGGCTTTCCTGTTGCAGGCGATAGACGTTGGCCGCCGTCTGCAGGGTCAGCAGCAACTGCTCGGGATGCCAGGGCTTCATCAGATACTGGTAGATGCCGGCTTCGTTGACCCCGGCGATGATGTCCTCGGGGTCGGTGTAGCCGGAGAGAATGATACGCAGGGTATCCGGCCACTGACTGCGCACGCTCTTGAGGAACTCGACGCCGCTCATCTGCGGCATGCGCTGATCGCAGACGACGATCTGCACCCACTCGCTTTCCATGATCCGCTGCGCCTGCTCGGCGCTCGAGGCGGTGAACACTTCGAAGTCGTCTTCCAGCGTCCGCCGCAAGGCTTCCTGCGAGCGCAGCTCGTCATCGACGACCAGCACCGTCGGCAGCTTCGGCAACTTCGGCCCTGGACCGGCGCTCATCGCGGCACGCTCCAGCCGAGATCGCGATGAATCGCCAGGTGGCGTGGCGTCCACGAGGCCGGCGTCTTGTGCACGAAATGGTAGCGGGCGACGTGGTAGCTCGGATCGAAGCCGTAGAAGTTGCGCGCCAGCTCGGCGAGCTCCGCAGCACGATAGCTGGCCAGCGGTTTGAGCGCCTCGTCGGCATGACGCTGCGCGCGCTTGCTCTGCAGGCGTGCGGCAAGATCAGGAGCGGCCGCCAGTTCGGCCGCACGCCGCGCGACATCGACACGAAAAGCGTCCGGATCGCCAGCCAGGCAGGCGTCGACAAGACCGGCGGCGACGCCGGCGGCAGCGCTCATCGGCAGACGGTTGCGCATCAGCGCCTGCGCAGCTTCGACGCCGACCCGTGCCGGCAGCAGGTAGGTCCAGTACTCCGAGCCGTAGAGGTTGCCCATGTTGCGGTAGTGCGGATTGAGCAGGGCACCGGCACGTGCCCAGACCAGGTCGGCGGCGCGCGCCAGGAAGCAGCCGCCGGCGCCGCAGTTGCCCTGCAGCGCGGCGATGCTCAGCTGCTGGTCGTTGACGATGATCGCTTCGGCGAGATCGTCGATGGCGTTGATGTTGGCCCACGACTCGTCGGCCGGCGATTCGGCGGCTTCGATCGTCTGCAGATGGATGCCATTCGACCAGTAGTCACGGCCGCCCATCAGGACGATGATGCGCACCGGCCGCTGCTGCGCCCACTGCCAGGCGGCCAGCAGGCGCTGGCACTGGCGGGTGCTCATGGCGCCGTTGTAGAAGTCGAAATGCAGGAAGCCGACCGACCCGGCCTCTTCGTAGCGAATGTCCTGCCAGGTTCTGCCGGCAGCCGCGAAGTGCGTTCCCTCGCCGGCCAGCGGCGCTTCCGGGATACTCGCCAGGTGCTCGGCAAAGACCTGCGTTGCCGGTAGTTTGAAGGTCCTGCCGTCGGCCTTGGTGCGCTCCTTGGCCTTCCCCTCCTCCTCGCGGCGCACATGCCCGATCCACAGTGCGCCGTCCACCGTCGCGCGCAGCAGCGCCGTTTCCCGCCAGGCGATCACTTCACCCGGGGTCCCACCGCGCAGCCGGTCTTCGGGCCAGGCGTCGAACAGCCGGCACCGCTCGCCGAACAGACGATCGGCGACACCAGGGAAGCCGTCGGCGGCGTTCAGCCGGTCCAGGATCGTCGCGCCGTCGTCGCGCTGCCAATCGATGGCGCGGTCGCTCTGGCGCAGCAATGGCCGCGCCCGGCCGCGCACGCCGGGGTCGGCGGGATCGACGGCTGCGGGTACGAAACGCCCGCTGGCAAAGCGCTCGACGGCGCGCAGCACGGCGCTGCTCGCGGCCTCGGTCACCTCCTGGCGGTAGAGGCTGGACTTCCTGGCGACGCGCATCGGAAAGCTTTCGCTGGCCCAGATCGGGCCGCCGTCGAGTTCGCCGGTCGCCTGCAGGACGGTCACCCCCCACGCCTGCTCGCCTTCCTGGATCGCCCAGTCGAGGGCCGACGGACCGCGATCGCCGACGATTCCGGGATGCACGATCAGGCAGCAGTGCTGCGCCCAGATCGACGCCGGGATCGCCCGGCGCAGGTAGGGGGCGACGATCAGGTCGGGCCGAAACAGGGCGACGGCTTCTTCGGCGACCGAATCGGCGATGTCGAATTCGACCGACAGTTGGTGACCGCGTGCGCCGAGGTCGCAGTACAGGCGCTGGCTGAGGCTGTTGAAGGCATGGCAAAGAAGCAGGATGCGCATCCTTGCCCCGCTCAGCAGATGCGCGGCAATTGCTCGCCGGTCAGCCAATCGACGATGCGCCGCCCACCGAAGCCGGTGGTCATCTGCACGAAATGGTGCGCGTCGGCATGCACGCTGCCGATCATGGCCGCGCGCTGGCCGAGGGGATGGGCACGCATTGCCGCCAGCAATTTGTCGACATCCTCCGCCGCGACGATGGCCAGCAACTTGCCTTCATTGGCCACATAGAGCGGATCGAGGCCGAGGAACTCGCAGGCGGCAGCCACCTCGGCCTGCACCGGCAGCGCACTTTCCTGGAGCATCATGCCGACGCCGGATTGACCGGCGATCTCATTGAGCGTCGTCGCCACGCCGCCGCGGGTCGGGTCGCGCAGCGCGCGGATCGCCGCGCCACTGGCGCGCATGGCGGCGATCAGGCCATGCAGGGCAGCGGTATCGGAAACGATGGGCGCGGCGAAGCCGAGACTCTCGCGTTGCGCCATGATCGCCATGCCATGCTCGCCGATGCTGCCGGAAACGATGATCTGGTCGCCGGGTCGTGCGCGGTCGCCCGAGAAATCCTCGCCGTCGGCAACGACGCCGACGCCGGTGGTGGTGATGTACACGCCGTCGCCGGCCCCTTTCTGGACCACCTTGGTGTCGCCGGTGACCACCGGCACGCCGGCCTCGCTGGCGGCGCGCGCCATCGACTCGACGATGCGAACCAGATCCGCGAGCGGCAAGCCCTCTTCGAGGATGAAGCCGGCGGCCAGATAAAGCGGCGTCGCGCCGAGCACGGCGACGTCATTGATCGTGCCATTGACCGAAAGGCAACCGATATCGCCGCCGGGGAAGAACAGCGGCGAAACGACATGCCCGTCGGTGGACATCACCAGCCGGCCCCGCGGCAGCGGCATCACCGCGCCGTCGTTGCGCTGGCCAAGAAAGTCGTTGCCGAGATGCTTGGCGAACAGCTCCTCGATCAGCTGTGCCATGGCCCGGCCGCCGCTGCCGTGCGTCATGTCGACGGCGCCGTGGCGCAGGTCGAGCGGGCGCACGTAGCCCTTGCGCACGCCGTTCATGGCGTCACCGCGAGGCCAGGCGCTGCGCAAGTCACGGCGCCATCGCCGGCATCGACAAAGCGGCCAAAGGAATAGTGCGCGGCACAGGCGCCTTCCGACGACACCATGCACGAGCCGACCGGGTTTTCCGGAGTGCATACGCTGCCGAAGATACGGCAGTCCTGCGGCCGCTTGACGCCGCGCAGAACGGCGCCGCACTCGCAGGCGGGATGGTCTTCGACCGGCTGGTAGCCGACGCCGAAACGGCGCTCGGCGTCGAAGTCGGCAAATTCCCGGCGAATGCGCAGCGCGCTATAGGGCAGTTCGCCGAGACCGCGCCAGGCAAAGGAGCGGCGTAGTTCGAAGACTTCGGACACCAGCTGCTGCGCCTTGCGATTGCCGTCGCGGCTGACGGCGCGCGAGAACTCATTCTCCACCAGCGCCTGGCCGGCGTTGACCTGCTTGATCAGCATCAGGATCGCCTGCATCACGTCGAGCGGTTCGAAGCCGGCGATGACCACCGGCTTGCGGTACTCCTCGGCGAAGAACACATAGGGACGCGTGCCGATGATTGTCGACACGTGCGCCGGTCCGATGAAGCCGTCGAGCGCCAGCGTGCCCCAACGGCGGACTTCCGGCGACTCGAGAATGCTGGCAATCGCCGACGGCGTCAGCACGTGGCAGCAGAGCACCGAGAAATTGCGCAGATCGAGCGCCTGCGCCTGCTTGATGAGCAGCGCCGTCGGCGGGGTCGTGGTTTCGAAACCGATGGCGAAGAAGACCACCTGCCGCTCGGGATGTTGCTGCGCCAGCGCCAGCGCATCGGCCGGCGAATAGAGCATGCGAATCTCGCCGCCCGCAGTCGCGCTCCCCGCAGCCGCACCAGCGCGGCCTCCCCGGCCCAGCGTCGCCTTCGCCTTGATCAGCGACAGACCATCCGACGCCGGCACGCGCATCGGGTCGCCATAGCTGCACAGGGTGACACCCGCGTCGATGGCGAGGCGGATCGCCATGTCGATGCGCCCGATCGGCAGCACGCAGACCGGACAGCCGGGGCCGTGAATCAGATGCACCGAGGGCGGCAGCAGATCCGCGACCCCGTAGCGCGCGATGGCGTGGGTGTGCCCGCCGCAGAACTCCATGAACGCGTAGTCGCGATCCGTGCGCGCCGCCTGCCTGATCGCCGCGGCCAGGCCGCGGGCCAGTTCACCGTCCCGGAACTCGTCAATGAACCTCATCGGCCGGCACTCTTGCTGTCAGGGCGCCGCGCTTGCGAGCACTTCATTCAAGCCTCTCCTCACCCGCTGCTTCGCCGCCTCAAGCGGCCGTTCCTTCGCTTCAGGCGACCCTTGCTGTCGCCTCCCGGAGCGCAGCCTCGCCCAGTTCGGCAAACAAGGCCAGGGTCTTTTCGGCTTCTTCGGGGTCGAGCCGGGTCAGCGCATAGCCGACATGCACGATGACGTAGTCACCGACGGCCACCTCTTCGACCAACGCCAGCGAGATTTCCTTGCCCACGCCGGCGACATCGATCAGCGCCTGCTCACCAGCACGCAGCTCGACGATCCGACAGGGTAGCGCCAGACACATCGCCGACGTTCCCCTAGCGACCGACCAGATGCTGCAGGGCAACCCATGCCTGACCGACGCTCAGCCCGCCGTCGTTCGGCGGCAGCTGGCGCGCTTCGACGAGACGCATCCCCTGGGCACTCAAGCGGGTGCGCAGACCGTTGACCAGCACCTGGTTGAGGAAACAGCCACCGCTGCCGACCACCGCCTCTTCACCCGGAACCAGCACGCGCAGCCAATCGCCGAGCGCGGCAATCAGCGTCGCGTGAAACAGGGCCGCACCGCGCTCGGGGTTCTGCTCATCGGCCAGCACGGCCAGCAAGGGCAGCAGATCGAGCCGGCCCTGCGAAATCTTCCAGCCCAGATCCAGTGGCAGGACATCGCCGTAGCGTTGTGCCATGCCCTCAAGCAACATCGCCGCCTGCCCTTCGTAGGCCATCACCGCCGTGACCCCGAGCAGACCGGCGGCGGCATCGAAGATCCGCCCCATACTCGACGTCGGCGGGCAGTTCACATTGCCGGCCAGCATCTGCGCCACGGCTGGCGCCGCCTGCTGCGCCGAAAAACGCTCGGCGATCTCATTGGCGCGGCCGAGCCGATGCAGCACCGCTGCCGCCATGCGCCAGGGTTCGCTGGCGGCGCGGTCGCCACCGGGAAGCGCCAGCGGCGCCAGGGAGCCGAGGCGAGCGAAGCGGTCGCCATCGACGCGCAACAGCTCGCCACCCCAGGCCGCACCGTCGGTGCCGACGCCCACACCGTCCAGAGACAGGGCCAGCGCCTTGCCCTGCATGCCATGTTCGGCGAGAACGGCAGCGGCATGGGCATGATGATGCTGCACACCGAGCAG
>LBIU01000072.1 GCA_000987445.1 Candidatus Accumulibacter adiacens
GCCAGCTGGGTGGTCTTCGAAGATCAACAACGGCGAACGGTCGGCAAGCCGCAGATCCTGGCCGAACTGGTCGGCCGCGAGGTGCTGCTGCTCGGCGAACAACATGACGACGCGGACCACCACCAATGGCAGTTGCAGGTGCTCTCCGGCTTGCATGCGCTGCGCCCGGAAATGATCATCGGCTTCGAAATGTTTCCCCGCCGGCTGCAGCCGGTACTCGATCGGTGGGTGGCCGGGGAACTGAGCGTCAAGGCGTTCCTGGTCCAGGCGGAGTGGGAAAAGGTCTGGAACACGGCGCCAGAACTGTATCTGCCCCTGTTCGAGTTCGCGCGCCTGAACCGCATTCCGATGCGGGCCTTGAATATCGACCAGAAGCTGACCCGCAAGATCGCCGACCAGGGCTGGCAGGCGATACCGCTTGCCGAGCGAGAGGGCGTCGGCCAGGCAGCCGCCCCGTCGGACGCCTACCGCGAATTCCTCTTCGAGATCTATCGCCAGCACGCAACGATGCGCGGCAAGGGGAAGCGAGCCAAGCCCGGCGACGCCGCGTTTGCCCACTTCGTCGACTCGCAACTGGCCTGGGACAGGGCGATGGCGGAAGTGCTCGCCAGCCAGACCGGGCCGACGGCGAGCGGCGCCAAACCCTTGGTCGTCGGGATCATGGGCAGCGGCCACCTGCGCTTTGGGCATGGTGTGCCGCACCAGTTGCGCGATCTCGGCGTAGGCTCGATCGGCACGCTGTTGCCGATGGCGGCGAGCAGCCCTTGCGAAGCGCTTGGCCCCGGGCTCGCTGATGCCGTCTTTGCGGTGCCGTCGCGGCCGCTGGAGCCGCTCGAACCGCCGCGCCTCGGGGTGGCGCTGGAAAGCAAGGACGGGCGGATACGGATCGCCAGCGTCAGCAAGGGCAGCCTGGCCGCGAAGAGCGGTCTGCGGGATGGCGATCAGATTCTGGTCCTGGCCGGCCAGCCGCAACCCAGCCTGACCGCGCTGCTGAAGTCGATACGACAGCAGCCGCCGGGAACCTGGTTGCCGCTGCAGATCGAGCGCTCCGGCGAGAAGGTTGAAATCGTCGTCAAGTTCCCGGCCAAACGATGAGTCGCTGGCCAGCGCTGCGCTCACTGCTGTTGCTGCTGCTGGCGCTGGCGACGCCTGCCGCGTACGCGGTGGCTGCACCGCCAGCAGCGCATGTCGCGCTCGAACTCACTCTCGACCCGGGTAGTCGCCACCTCGCGGTGGTCGCCACGGTAAGCCCCGGCGAACGAAGCTTTCGCTTCGCGCTGCACGCGTCGCTGCACATTGCCAGGGCGTCGGTCGACGGGCAGCCGATTGCACTCCGTCCGGCCGGCACACAGGGCGATCTGCGCGCCTGGGAGGTGCGACTGCCGACTGCCGCTGCGACGCTGCACATCGAATACCAGGGTACGCTGCCGGCTCTCGACACCCGTCTCGATCATCGCCAGGTGCTCCGCGGGCTGTCGCCGATGGCCGCCGTTGAAGGCAGCTTTCTACCGTCCGGCAGCGGCTGGTATCCAAAGCCGGCGGCTTTGTTCACCTATCGCGTCGGCCTGAGCGTTCCCGGCGAGCAACGCGCGCTGGTCGCCGGCCGCTTGCTCGAAGAGGAGGTACCGAGCGCACCCGGCGAGCGCTACCGCGCCAGCTTCGCGTTCGCCCATCCGGCAGACGGCATCGACCTGATGGCCGGCCCGTGGGTCGTTCGTGAGAAGAAAATGCCGAGCAGCGGCGCCGTGCCGCTGCGCCTGCGCACTTACTTCACGCGCGAGCTGGACGAGATCGCTGGCCTGGCCGATGCCTATCTCGATGACACACGCGCCTATATCGAGCGCTACGGGCGGGAAATCGGCGCCTACCCGTTCAGCGGCTTTGCGGTGGTCGCCAGTCCGCTGCCGACCGGTTTCGGCATGCCGACCCTGACCTACCTCGGTGCCGAGGTGCTCAAGCTTCCCTTCATCCGGGCCACCTCGCTGGGCCACGAGATCCTCCATAACTGGTGGGGAAACGGCGTCTACGTCGATTACGCGAGCGGTAACTGGGCCGAAGGCCTGACCACCTTCATGGCCGACTATGCGTACAAGGAAAGCGAATCGGCTGCTGCCGCGCGCGCCATGCGCCTCGGCTGGCTGCGCGATTTCGCGGCGCTGCCGGTGGCCAGCCGGCAGACCCTGGCCTCCTTCCGCTCACGAACGCACGGGGCGGCGGCGGCCGTCGGCTACGGCAAGGCGGCGATGCTCTTCGTGATGTTGCGCGATCTTCTCGGCGAACAGGCCTTTCGCGCAGGCCTGCAACTGTTCTGGCAAGAGCAGCGTTTTCGCAGCGCCGGCTGGGACGACTTGCAGCGAGCTTTCGAGCAGGCATCCGGGCAATCGCTGAGCATTTTCTTCCGGCAGTGGTTGCAACGCGACGGCGCACCCGAGCTGAGGATCAAGAGTGCCCGCGCCGGCACAGTCGCCGGCGCCACGCGTCTGACGATCGAAGTCACTCAGGACTCGCCCGCCTACACCCTGCGGGTGCCCATCGAAGTGGAATATGACGCGCAGCGCTCGCAAAGCCGTGCCATCGACATCGACCGCTTGCAGCAGACGGTCAGTCTGACCGTCGACGGCTCAGCGCAGCGTGTCGTGCTCGACCCGCAGCTGCGCCTCTGGCGACTGCTGGAGGCGGGCCAGCTACCGCCGATCCTGCGCCAATGGATCGTCGCCCGCGAGCCACGCCTGCTGCCGGTCTCGTCACTTCCCGATCTGCGCGCGGCCGCGGCGGCACTGGCCGCGCGCGTCTTCGAAGTGGCGCCTCGGGAGATCCCGCCGGGCGCTCTGCGCGACAGCACGACCCCGGTATTGCTGGTCGGCCTGCATGCCGAGGTTGATGCGGCGCTGGCAGCGGCAGGCTTGCCGCCGCGGCCGCCGACACCCGGGCAGCGCGGCAGTGCCCAGGTATGGACCATTGCCGGGCCGTCGGAGGTGCCGGTGGCCGTCGTTTCGGCGCGCGACGCGGAGGCTCTGCGCGCCCTGCTGCGCCCACTGCCGCACTACGGCAGCCAGAGCTGGCTGGTCTTCGAGGGCAGTCGCGCGCTGGCCCGCGGCGTCTGGCCGATGGTCGACCACGCCGTGCCGGTCAACCGCTTGCCCCTCGGCACGGCCGACCGAAAGGCCGGCGGCTAAGCGCCATGCCAGGCAAGCTGCCCGCGCATCGCCCGCCGCCAGGCCTGACAAGACCACGAGAGCCGTGCTATCGTGCTGCCTTTTCGTCCCGGCCCTCGCAAGATGAGATGCTTGTGCCGCGGCGTACCGACCTCGTCGCAATCGCACCGATTCGCGCCGTTCCAGCCACTAACGCCGCCGCGCGACGCGTGCAGGGAGACTGATGATGCCGTTTATCAAACGAGCAATTGCCGCATTGGCAGCAACGACACTGGCCGTACCAGCGGCGATCGCCCAGCAGGCGGCTGCCGACCCGGTGAAGAGCACGGCACAGCAGACACTCGAGGCCGCCTGGAGTGCGCCCGAGCCGTGGCGGACCGACCGTTTCTACCTGCAGACCAGCGTCGCTTCGGTGCACTTCCATCCGGACGACGAGCACGACAATTCGCAGCAATTGATCAATGCCGAATGGCGCACCGACAATCGCTGGCTGGCCGGGCAGGTACTGGTCGGCGCGGCGAGTTTCGACAACTCCTTTGGCCAGGCGTCGTGGTATGCCTACGGCGGGCTGCTCTGGCGGCCAGCGGAGACGGTGCAGCCGTTCTACCTGAAACTGACGGCCGGCGTTCTGCACGGCTACCGCGGCGAGTACAAGGACAAGATCCCGTTCAACGATTCCGGCTATGCGCCGGCCATCCTGCCGGCGATGGGCTATTGCTATAACCGCTTCTGCACCGAATTGGTGGTCTTCGGCGCGGCGGGCATGATGCTGACCGTCGGCGCGACACTGCCCTGAGCCTCATTCTGCTGACAGCAAGACAAGGCCGCAAGGTCGCGCCGGTCGGCGGCGGCCGAGCCGACCGGCGCGACCTTGCGGCCTTGTGCGGCGATTTGCCACATTCCGCGCTGCAACATCACTCCCTAGAATGCCCCGCACAAGGAAAACATTCAGGGAGAATTGGCAATGCAGTGGGACAGGAAAGCGATCGCCAACGCGGTCGTAACAGCGCTGGCGCTGCCCGGCGTCTGGCAAGTCGCCGTCGCGCAGGAGGACCCGGCCACGCCGGTGATGTCGGAAGTGGTGGTCACGGCTTCGCGGATCGAAGGCGGCGAGCCGCTCGACAGCAGCCGCCTCGACGCGGCGAGCATCGCGCCCTACCGGGCAGCGACCAGCGATAGCGCAAGACTGCTCGACGCCCTGCCGGGAGTCAGCAGCTACGGCGCCGGTGGCGTTTCCAGCCTGCCGGTGATTCGCGGCCTGGCTGATGATCGCATCCGCATCCAGGTCGATGGCATGGACCTGATTTCCTCGTGCGCCAACCACATGAACCCGCCCCTGTCGTATATCGACCCGAGCAACGTCGATAGCATGACCCTGTTTGCCGGCGTCACGCCGGTCAGCGCCGGCGGCGACAGCATCGCTGGAACGATCCAGGCCAACACCGCGGCTGCGGAGTTTGCCAAGGCTGGCGAAGACAGGCTGCTCAAGGGCCAGGCCGGCGCTTTCTACCGCAGCAACGGCAACGGCCGCGGCGCCAATCTCTCGGCGACGGTCGCCAACGAAAAGCTCAGCCTCAACTATTCCGGGTCGAGGGCACAAGCCGACAACTATTCGGCCGGCGGCAAGTTCAAGGCCGCCGGGCCGTCGGCGGGAACGACGCAGTGGCTCGACGGCGACGAGGTGGGATCGTCGCTGTACGAGTCGCAGAACCAGTTGCTGAGCCTTGCGCTGCGCCACGCCGAACATCTCTTTGAGCTCAAGTTCGGTTATCAGCACATCCCCTATCAGGGCTTCCCAAACCAGCGCATGGACATGACCGACAACACCAGCAAGCAGATCAATGCCCGCTATCTCGGCCAGTATGCCTGGGGTTCACTGGAGGCGCGCGCCTATCACGACGACACGCGGCATACGATGAACTTCCTCGA
>LBIU01000656.1 GCA_000987445.1 Candidatus Accumulibacter adiacens
GTGGAACGTGATCTGCTTGTCGAGGCCCTGCTCGACAAGGTGGCGTCGGCGGTGGCCCCGGTCAGCGCGGTCGATGCCGAAATCTACTACCATCTGCACCCGCAAGGCTTTCAGCGAACGGAAGCACGCCGCCTGCGCCACATCCTGATCACCTACGACAACGCCCGGGAAAGAGCGTTGGCCGAGGCGCAACTGGAAGAGCTGCGGGTCACCCTGGAGCGGGACACGGCGACGCAGTTCGGCGCCGCCGCGCAACGCCATTCGCACTGCCCGAGCGCGATGGAGGGTGGCCAGCTGGGGATCGTCAGGCGCCGGCAGCTCTACCCGGAACTCGAGGCGCTCGCCTTCGCGCTCGCCGAACGCGAACTCAGCACCGTCGTCGAATCGCCGATCGGCCTGCACGTCCTGCGCTGCGACGAGATCCTGCCGACCGGGACACCGCCCTTCGCCGAGATCGGCAAGAAGATCATCGAGCGCCTGACCGAGCAGCGCCGTGCCGCAGCGCAACGCGACTGGATCCGGTCGCTGTTTGCCCAGAGCCGGGAGAAGGCGTCTGCCGGACAACGCTAGCCGGGCCGATCGACCAGCACGCCCGCCGACCCGCCGTCCTTCGTCCTCGCAAGGAATGCAGCTGTGATCGCCCGCCGCGTTGATGCCTGATCGCCCGGGACGGGGCAAGCGCACACACATTGCGCCCCTGCGCGCAGCCAGGTCAGGCGTAGGTCGGTGTAAAGGCGACTTCCGGATTGGCCGCCGGCCCGCTGTCGGTCCAGTAGGGCGAAAGCGTGCGCAGCTGAGCAATGATCCCCGGGACGACGGCGACCACCCGGTCCACCTCGGCCTCGGTGTTGTAGCGCGACAGCGAGAAACGGATGGTGCCATGCGCCGCGGTGTAGGGAATGGCCATGGCGCGCATGACGTGCGAGGGTTCGAGCGAACCCGAGGTGCAGGCTGATCCCGAACTGCCGGCAATGCCGAGCTTGTTCAACAGCAGGAGAATGGCCTCACCCTCGATGTATTCGAAGGCGATATTGCTGGTATTGGGCAGACGGTTGTTCACATCGCCGGTCGGAAAGCAGTGGCCGATGCGGCTGAGGATGCCTTTTTCCAGCCGGTCGCGCAGACCCATGACGGTCGTGTTTTCCTCGTCCATGTGCTCGCTTGCAAGTTCGCAGGCCTTGCCCAGGGCCACGATCGAGGCCGAGTTCTCGGTCCCGGCGCGCCGGCCGCGCTCCTGGTGACCGCCGCGCAACAGCGGCCGGAAGCGGCAGCCCCGGCGCAGGTAGAGCGCGCCGATTCCCTTCGGCGCGTGCAGCTTGTGACCGGAGAGCGAAAGCATGTCGATC
>LBIU01000657.1 GCA_000987445.1 Candidatus Accumulibacter adiacens
GGGAAGCGCTCGTCAATGTACTCGTTGATGATGTTCGGCTCATACAGGATGAGATCGCGCTCGACGAGCACCGGCACGCGACCGTAGGGGTTGATGATGGCGATTTCTTCGGGCTTGGCGAATAGATCGACATCGATCACCTGGAAGTCCATGCCCTTTTCGTAGAGGACGATGCGGCAGCGGTGACTGAACGGGCAGGTGGTTCCCGAATAGAGATTCATCATGATCAATACCCTTAATGTGGAAGTCGCGTACGCGAATCACGAATCTCCCTTCGCCCCCTGCGGGAGAAGGGCCAGGGGAAGAGGGGGACGGTCATGACTTTCATGATCTTGGGTATCTCGACATGTCATGACCGCCAAAAACGAATCGGCATCGCGGCGGCAGCGGGCGCTTGTCGCGCCCTCGCCGGCGATGCCGTAGCCCGAAACCCGGCGTGATGCTTCAGTTACTTGATGTCTTTCCAGTAATTCTTCTTCATCTTGTAGGCGAAACCGAAGAGAACCAGGAGAAATGCCAGGACACCAAAACCGAGCTGCTTGCGGAAACCTGCTTCCGGCTCCGCTGCCCAGACCATGAAGCCGACGAGATCGGCAATGGTCTTGTCGTACTCGGCGGGCGTCTGCGTACCGGGGGTCACCAGCTCGAGCTGGTGATCGCTGTTCAAGATCTGCACGCCCTGCAGCTGCCAGAGAACGTGCGGCATTCCGACATTCTCGTAGATGGTGTTGTTCCAGCCGGTCGGCCGCTTGTCATCCTGATAGAAGGAGCGCAGATAGGTGTACAGCCAGTCGGCACCGGTACCGTCGCCGGAAGCACGCGAACGCGCGACCAGCGACAGATCGGGCGGTGTCGCGCCGAACCAGGACTTCTGCTCGGCTGGCCGGGCGGCAATGCGCATCGGCTGGCCGACCTTGTCGGCAGTGAACAGCAGATGGTCCTTGATCTGCTGCTCGGAGAGGCCGAGCTGGGTCAGACGGTTGTAGCGCACGTAACTCAAACCGTGGCAGTTCATGCAGTAGTTGACGAAAGTCTTGGCGCCGCTTTGCAGAGCGGCGTTGTCGCGCTGCACCTCAGGGGCCTTGTCAAGATGGAGAGCTGCGCCGCTGGCCATGGCGATGGCCGGGGCGACGAGCAATGCAGTGAGCAATTTTTTCATTTTGTGCTTTCCTTTACATCGTCACGCGATCAGGTTCCGGCTTGTACTTGTCGATCTTCGACCACCACGGCATGGTCAGGAAGAAGAGGAAGTAGTAGGCGCTGAGAATCTGCGCCACCGGAGCACCCGGAATGACGTCGAAGAAAGCGTAGGACGGTGCTTTCGTGCCAAGGAA
>LBIU01000658.1 GCA_000987445.1 Candidatus Accumulibacter adiacens
AGGTCGAGGGTGTTGCCGCAGCCGGTGTAGTCCATGTAGTAGCGCTTGTTGTCGCCGACCAGCCGGTAGTACGAGGCGTTGTCGATCCCGCGCAGAGAGAGCGTCGGGCCGAGCTGGTTGCCTTCTGCGGTGTGGTTGTACACCACGTCGAGAAGGACTTCGATGCCGTGCGAATGCAGCGTCTTGACCATCGTCTTGAACTCGCTGACCGAGCCGCTGGAGCTGAAGCGGTGGTCGGGCGCGAAGAAGCCGAGCGTGTTGTAGCCCCAGTAGTTGGTCAGGCCACGTTCGATCAGATGGCGGTCGTTGAGGAAGGCGTGCACCGGCATCAGCTCGACCGAAGTGACGCCCAGGCGCTTGAGGTGATCGATCACCGGTGCCGTTGCCATTCCGGCGTAGGTGCCGCGCAAGGCGGGCGGTACTTCCGGATGCTGCATCGTGAAGCCGCGCACATGGGTCTCGTAGATCACCATGTCCGCCCAGGGAATGTTCGGCGCCTTGTCGTCACCCCAGGTGAAGGCCGGGTCGATGACCCGGCACTTGGGCATGCCGGCGGCGTTGTCACGACGGTCGAAGGACAGGTCCTCGTTTCGGTGACCGATCTTGTAGCCGAAATGCGCGTCGCTCCAGCGGACCTCGCCGACGATATCCTTGGCGTAAGGCTCGACGAGCAGCTTGTTGCCGTTGAAGCGGTGGCCGCGCGCCGGGTCGTAGGGGCCGTGCACGCGGTAGCCGTAGAGCAGGCCGGGACGCGCCTCGGGCAGGTAGCAGTGCCAGACCAGATTGGTCTGCTCACGCAATTCGATCCGCTGCACCTCGCGGCGTCCCCTGGGATCGAACAGGCACAGTTCGACGCGTTCGGCGTGTTCGGAAAAGAGGGCGAAGTTGACGCCCTCGCCGTCCCAGGTAGCGCCACGTGGCGTAGGTGAGCCGGGCCAGACGGCGGTAACGGGAAGGTTCATGGGGGGGATCTCCTAGATTTGGTAACGGGTGACGCCGGCTACGTCCTCGCCTTTGGCGAGGACGACGATACCGCCATCGCTGACGGTATAGCGGGCGCGGTCGGCAGCGGCGTCGAAGCCGATGCGCGTGTTTGCTTCGATCACGTTGTAGCGGTCGACGATGACCCCCTTGAGGCGTGAGCCACGGCGGATGACCGTGTAGTCCATGATCAGGCTGTCCTCGATTTCGACGTCTTCCTCGACGATGACTTCGCGACGCAGCATCGAGTTCTTGATGCGTGCGCC
>LBIU01000073.1 GCA_000987445.1 Candidatus Accumulibacter adiacens
GCCGGCGTCATTCTTGCCGGGGGGAGAGGGACGCGGATGTTTCCGATCAGCGATCGCTATCCCAAGCCACTCCTGCCGGTTGGCAACAAACCCCTGTTGGTTCACCAGCTGGAGCTCATGCGCCAGATAGGCATCGAAGAAGTCGTCATCTTGATCGGACACAAGGGCTTCGAAATCCCGCTCGCCATCGGCGACGGAAGCAATTTTGGACTGCGTATCCAGTATGTCGAGCAGACCCACGTCTCCGGCATCGCCCACGCGGTTGGTCACCTCGAACCCTATGTCGACCGCCCGTTCCTGCTGTTTCTGGGGGATATTTACTTTGTTCCGAATGATCTCGGACAAATGTTGACCCTGTTTGAGGAACAGCAGGGTGGGGCCGTGCTCGCAGTCAAGGACGAAGCCGATCCGGCGGCGATCCGCAAGAACTACGCGGTCATTCAGGACGCGCAAGGCCACGTCACCCGCGTGATCGAGAAACCGCGCGCCTCCCCCAACCGGCTCAAGGGGGTGGGCCTCTACCTCTTTGACCTGACCGTCTTCGACGCCATTCGTCGGACACCCCGTACCGCTATGCGGGACGAATACGAAATCACGGACACCATCCAGATCATGATCGACCTCGGGCACACGGTTCGAACAGCCACCAGCGTGCTAGACGACGTCAATGTCACCATGCCTGTCGACCTCCTTCACTGCAATCTGCTTGAACTCCAGAAAATGTCCGCGGATGTGCTCACCGGAGACGGCTGCCAGGTGCATCCGGACGCACGCCTCGAACGCTGCGTCCTCGGCCGCAATGTCGTTATCCGGAACCCCATTCGCATGCGCGACACCGTCATCTTCGACCATACCGTGGTCGAGGCCGAAACCGACTTCGAACGTTTCATCCTGATGCCCGATGCCGTCCTGGACTGCGGCTACAACCGTGCTGGCGTCAGCCGGGCGGGACGGCCCGGTGGCACGCGATGAGCCGCCGCATCGGCATCTTCTCCGGCAGTGCCGGCAGCAGTTCCGGAGGGCCGGAACGCTATGAAACGGAACTGATTCGCGCCATGGCGCCTCTTGATCAAAGCAACGAGTATCTGGTCTACTGCCTGTTCCGCGACGGACCGGAGCGAATCGGCGTCCGCCAGGACAACTTCCGCTACCTTTCCCTGTCGCCACAGATCCGGCCGCTCAGCATGGCCACCTCCTTGCCGCTTGCGCTTTGGCGCACGCGACCGGACGTCGTTCACGCCACCTTCCTCCCGCCGCTCGTGAGCCCACGACGTTACGCGTTCACGCTGGTCTGCTCGAGCATGTTCGAGCACCCCGAGCTCTTCCCTCCGGCCATTCGGCTGCGCCTGCAGTTCCTGATGGGGCTGGCGATGCGCAAGGCCGGGGTGATCATCTGCATTTCCGAACATATCCAGCACGTCATCCGGGCGCGCTTTGGTATCAGCGAAGACCGCAGCACCGTTATTCCGCTGGCCGCCAGCGAGGCTTTCCGGCCGATCCCGAAAGCGGAGAGCAGCGAATTTGTCCGGACCCGCTACGGCATCGATGGCCCCTACCTCCTTTTTTCTGGCCGCTGGGAAAGGCGCAAGAACGTGGCCCGTATTCTCGAAGCCTTCCACCGCTTCAAACAGGAAACCCACGCGCCACATCGGCTGGTCCTCACTGGCGAGCGAACCTGGGCCAGCCAGGAAGCCGAAGCCGTCATCCAGAAAAACCGCATGCAGGACGAGATCATTGACTTGGGCAAGTCGCCGGTTGCGGAACTGCCCTGGCTTTATGCCGGGGCCGAAGCCCTCGTGTTCTGTTCCCTTTGGGAAGGGTTCGGGCTCCCCATCGTCGAGGCCATGCGCGCCGGAACCCCGGTAATCACGTCGAACAACAGCTCAATGGCTGAGATCGCGGGCGACGCCGCTCTACTCGTCGATCCCCTGTCAATCGACGACATCGCCGAAGCGATCACGCGGATCACTGTGACGGAACGGACCTTGCTCGATACCTTGCGTGAGCGCGGGCTGCAACGCAGCTTGAATTACAGCTGGGAGCGAACCGCCCGGGAGACGCTCGCCGTCTATGAGCGGCTCTAGGCCGAACTTTGACCAGGCGGTGTTGACATTCAGGCGAGCCAGATGACGGCAGCGGTGAGAGCGACGAAGGATGAGAACCGTTCGGCGAGCTTATCGTAGCGAGCCGCGACCCGCCGAAATTGCTTGATGCGGCAGAAGAGGCGTTCGACGAGGTTGCGGTTCTTGTACAAATGACTATCGAAACGGCGTTGGACAAGCCGATGACTGCGGGGTGGAATAACGGCTTCAATGCGGTTGGCGTCCAGGTGTTCGAGGATGGCGTCGGTGTCGTAGGCTCTATCCGCGCTGAGCGAGCCAACGCGCAGGTCCTTCAGCAGCGGTAAAGCTTGAG
>LBIU01000659.1 GCA_000987445.1 Candidatus Accumulibacter adiacens
CTGAGCACGTGTTTCGGCGTCGGTGTGCGTAGCCAGCGGTCGAGTTGCTCCTTCCACTTGCCGATGCTGCGCCGCCACTCCTTGTTCTTGGCCATGATTCCGCCCGGGCAGGGCGGGATGCCAATGGCGATCAGCGAAGCGACCAGCTCTTCGGAGAATTCCTCGATGCGCGCGATTTCTTCGGGTCCCAGTTCGTCGCCGTAGACGATGGCGTTGTCCTGGTCGGTGAGCAGCGTCTGCTCGCCGCGTCCCTCGCTGCCGAGGACCACAAAGGCAAAGCGCGCCGGCAAGTCGGCAAAGCGGTCGGCGCGCATCAGTGCGATCAGCCGCAAGAGAATCTGGTCGTTGAGGTGGGCAATCAGGCGCACCATGTCGCGGGTGCTGGTGCCGCTACCGCTGAGGTGCAGGACCAGACTCTGGATCCTGCCGTACACCGCTTTCACTTCCTCGAGGTTCTGGGTCGCTTCAATGTCCAGGACCAGTTGGTGCGGCGAGTGCGATTGCAGGCGAATGATGTCGCTGTCGGTGATGATTCCCGAGAGTCTGCCTTTGCCATCGACCACCGCCAGGCGATGGATCTTCTTGCGCGACATCCGGTACAGCGCTTCGTAGAGCAGGTCATCCTCGCCGATCACGGCCAGTGGGCTGTTCATGATCGCGCGCACGCTGAGCGTCGAAGGGTCGACGCCGGATGCCACCACCTTGTTGCGCAGGTCGCGGTCGGTGATGATGCCGCTCGGGAGCTTCTGATCACAGACGATGACGCTGGAGATGTTCTTCTCGCGCATGATGCCGACCACATCCACCAGTGCGTCATCGGGTTTGCAGGTGACGACCGTGCGCTGGCAGAAATCCTTCACCGGGCGAAAAAACTGACCTTCCTCAGCCATTGTATGCGGTTCCTTGTTCTCGGCTTGTGGTTTGCCCTGACGGCGCGCGCTGTGCGGGCACAGGGGTAACACCTGACGCTGGAGTGCGAGGCGCGATTCTAGCACTGGCGGCGGGCACGAGTCTGCTGCCCGGCCGTGCACCCGTCAGGATCGCCGCAACCGCCGACGCTTGCGCCTGACGTACCAGTACCAGCCGACACTGGTCAGCAGGTAGCTGGCGAGGCCGATCAGGGTGGCGGTGATGGCCAGGCCGACGACCAGCGGTGTGCCGAGGGT
>LBIU01000660.1 GCA_000987445.1 Candidatus Accumulibacter adiacens
GAAACGCGGATTTCTCGAAGGAGAAGAACGATGCGACCGCTCTGTTTCGTGCTCATGCCTTTCGGCAAGAAAGCCATTCCGTCCGGGACCACGGTCGATTTCGATGCCGTCTACCACGACCTGATCGCCCCGGCGATCGAGGCGGCCGGCATGGAGGCGCTGCGTGCCGACCAGGAGGTGTCCGGCGGGGTGATCCACAAGCCGATGTACGAGCGGCTGATTCTTTGCGATTTCGCCGTCGCCGACCTCACCGGCGCCAACGCCAATGTCTTCTACGAGTTGGGTTTGCGCCATGGCGTGCGCCCGGCGACCACCGTGCTGCTCTACGCGGGCAGCGAGCGCATGCCTTTCGACGTCGCGCCCTTGCGGGCCTTGCCTTACCAGTTGGGCGCGGACGGCAAGCCGAGCGATGCCGAGGGCGCGCGCCAGGCCCTGTGCAAGCTGCTCGAAGCCGCCAAGGCTGCGCGCGGCGAGGAGAGGACCGACAGTCCGGTATTCCAATTGGTCGAGGGCTACACCGCGCCGGATATCGCCCGCCTGAAGACCGACGTGTTTCGTGATCGGGCGCACTACGCGGCCGAGGCGCGCAAGCAGCTCGTTGATGCCCGGCGCCTCGGCAAGGAGGCGCTCAACAAGCTGGCCGGCGAACTGGGCGAGCTGCAGGATCTCGAGTCGGGGGTGGTGATCGACCTCTTTCTCTCGTATCGCGCGCTCAGCGACTGGCCGGCCATGGTCGATCTGGCGGCACGGATGTCGGCGCCGCTGGCGCGAAGCGTGCTGGTGCGCGAACAGCTGGGGTTTGCCCTCAACCGTCTCGGGCGTCGCGACGAAGCCGAGGCCTTGCTGGCCGAGTTGATCAAGGAACGCGGCGCGAGCAGCGAAACCAATGGGCTGCTCGGGCGGGTGTACAAGGATCGCTGGGAAGAGGCGCGCATGGCGAATGAGCTGCTCAAGGCCAACGGCTGGCTGCGCAAGGCGATCGATACCTACCTGCAGGGTTTCGAAGCCGACTGGCGGGATGCCTATCCGGGCATCAACGCGGTGACGCTGATGGAGCTGAAGAACCCGCCCGACCCACGCCGGCTTGAATTGCTGCCGGTCGTCAGCTACGCGGTCAGGCGCCGCCTGGCGAACGGCACTCCGGACTATTGGGACCATGCGACGCTGCTCGAATTGGCCGTCCTGCAAAAGGACGAAGAGGCGGCAATGGAAGCGGCGGCCAACGCCCTGGCCGCCGTTCGCGAATCGTGGGAGCCGGAAACGACGGCGCGCAACCTGGCCTTGATCCGCGCCGCCCGGGCGACGCGCGGTGACGAAGTCGCCTGGGCGGCCGTGATCGAGCAGGAACTCGACAGGCGCGCGGCCGGCTGACCGGCGCGGCGGCGCGGGACACCCGCCCCTCCGGCTGCTACCCCGGCGCGCGCGGCCTGGCGAGAAAGCGATCGAGCTGCGCCGCGAACGCCTGTCGGTCGCTGGCGCTGAAAGCCGCCGGGCCGGAGATGTCGACGCCGCTGCCACGCAGCTCTTCCATGAAGTTGCGCATGCTCAGCCGTTCGCTGATGTTTTCCGGGGTATAGAACTCGCCGCGTGGATTCAGGGCGTGTGCCTGGCGTTCGATGACCAGCGCAGCGAGCGGGATGTCGGCGGTGATCACCAGGTCGCCAGGCTGGACGTCGTGGACGATGCGCTGGTCGGCGACGTCGAAACCGGAGGGCACCTGCCGCGAACGGATGTAAGGCGAGGGCGGCACGCGCAGCATCTGATTGGCGACCAGGGTGGTCATGATGCGCGTCCGCTGCGCGGCGCGAAAGAGGATTTCCTTGATTACGCCCGGGCAGGCGTCGGCATCAACCCAGATTTGCATTCTTTCCCACCTTCATGAAGGCCGCCATGCTGGCAAAGGCAGCGCTTGCCCGCGTTCGGCCACCCGCTTGCCGTTGCTGGCGCTGTCGCGGGCGATCGGGTGCCTACTTCGTCCTGGCGAGCGCCGCCATCGCGGTGGCGTGCGTCCTGTCCGCTGCCGCCTTGCGCGCGGCGACATAGGCCTGCAGGGTGTCGTTGATCGATTGACCGGCCTTGCCATAGGTATCGAGTGCAGCCAGCAGTTCGAGCTGGCTGGCCCTGATGTGTGCGGCGTCGCGCAGGTGACCGGCGTAGCGTCGGCAGGCCGCGAAGATGGCCGTCGCGTCCTCGCCGCTGCGCTGGCTTACCTGTGCGAGCATTGCCCGTGTCTTGCTTACGGCCGGGTCGTCGGCGGCGACCGGGTGATCGAGCGACAGCGCAGTCATCTCCTGGGCGACGGCGTCGGCCGACATCGCGGCAGCGCTGCCGCCGCTGATGGCGAGCAGCGCGCTCAGGGAGAGCAGGGCAAGAATTCGTTTCATCGGGCGGAGGCTTTCAGGTGAGTGGCGGGCATCAGTGCGGCTGACGAGCTTCGCGCAGCCGTTTTTCGATGCCCACGACAATATAGGCAAACAAGCCGACCGCGGCGATTTCCAGCCACTGGCGGACGCCGATCGGGGCCGTGGCGAAGAGGCGGTTGAGCAGCGGCAGGTAGGTCAGCAGCGCCTGCAGCACGGCCATGGTCAGCACCCCGTACCAGATGGCCGGATTGGAGAACAGGCCGACGTGCAGCACCGAGCGGGTCAGCGAGCGGCAGTTGAAGAGGTACATCGCTTCGACGACGACGAAGACATTGAGCGCGACGGTGCGCGCTTCGGCGAGCGGATGACCGAGCGACAGTTCGCGCAGGAAGAGCCCGAAGGA
>LBIU01000661.1 GCA_000987445.1 Candidatus Accumulibacter adiacens
GACCGTACTCAGCAGTTCGCTCTCGTCGGTGGCACGAATCAGCGCCTGGTTGCACTCGCTGACCATGCGCAACTGTCGATTGACGCGTTGCAGCGCCTGTTCCGCTTGTTTGCGATCGCTGATGTCGATGACGATACCCAGATAGTGGGTCACCTGCCCGGCAGCGTCACGCTCGATGGCGGTCCGGTCGTCCACCCAGCGGATCGTCCCGTCCCTGCAGACGACGCGGTATTCCTGCTGAAAGTGGTCCTTGCCCTGTGCGGTGTACGCTTCTACCTCGGCCCCGACGCGCGGCAGGTCGTCGGGATGAATCAGCTCGGCAAAGCGAATCGAGCCGTCGAGCAGCTCTGCCGACGAATAGCCCAGCTGGCTGACGTTGTCGGAGACGAATAGCGCGGGCCAACCCTCCTCTGCCCGCCAGCGGAAGAGCATCGCGGGATTGTTGGCGACGACCCGGTTCGCCTGCTGCAGTTGCTCCTCGATGCGCACACGTTCGCTGATGTCCACCGCCACCCCGATGACTTCCAGCGCGCCGGCGGTCTCCCCGATGGGGGTGAAATAGGTCTCGAAGACCGTATCGTGGACGTGCAGGGTGAAATGCAGCGCCTCACCGGCCAGCGCACGGCGTGCCTTCGCGCACACCTCGGGGTAATCGCCATAGAGCGAAAAGATCGACTGGCCGACGGCGCTGCCGGGAATCAAGCCGGCTTTCAGCAGACCCTTGCCTTCGCTGAGCGTAAAGATCCCCTGCGCATCGAACTGGAAAATCACCAGCGGCAGCTGGCTGATCAGCGAGCGATAGCGCGTCTCGCTGAGCGCCAGCTCGCGTTCTCGCTGGCGAATGGCCACCGACATGCGGTCGAGATGACCTGCCAGGCTATCCAGCTCCCTGACCTGGGCGACCGGCCAGGGCTGCTCGTAGTCACCATCGGCAATCGCCTGCGCCTGGACGGTGTAGGCACCGATGCGCCGGGCAAACCCGCGCGCGACCATCCAGGTCGCACTGACGGCCAGCAGCAGGGCTGTCAACAGGCCGGCAGCCAGGGCCCAGAGGGTGCTCCGAAACGGCGCGTAGGCCTCACTGCGCGACTGCGCGACGAGAACCCGCCAGCCGAGTGGCGGCACGGCGACCAGCGTGCCGATGAAGGGCTCGCCAGCCGAGACGAAATCCCGGGTCCAATAACGCCCGTGCTCGCCGTCGCCAAGGCTCGGCAACTCAGCGAAGCCTGGCTGCCGAGCACCGGCAGTGCGCAGAGAGCCGACGATGAACTGCCCGCGGGCGTCCAGGATCATCGACGACATTCCAGCCTCGCCCGGCAAACGCTCGAGAAACCCAGCGAGGCGATCGATCGCGACTTCGCCAACGACCGCTTGTTCACCGACCGGAATCGCCAGGCTCACCGCCCGCCGGGCGCTGAGTTCCGACAGCGAGACCTCGGACCACATCGGCGCGCCACGCGTACGCGCCTGGCGTAGCGCGGTCATGCGCGAGAGGTCCGATTGCAGCAGATCCCGGCGCCGGCCACGCTGTCCGACGGGTAATCCGACGGCGTACACGGCGTCGTCGGCGCCGACGATGTAGATCGCCGTGAATACCTTGCCAAGGCCAGCGTGCGCGTCGAGGGTGTCGAACCAGAACGACGGCGCCTGTTCGCCGCGCAGACGAAGATGGGTGGCGATCGCCGCCAGTTCGCGCTCGGCGCCGAGCAGGTGCACCTCGATCTGGCTGGCGATCGAACTGGCGAGCGCCTGCTGACGACGGTCGATCTCGTCGCGCGCCTGCGGCAGGTGCACCGACAGCAGGAGAGTGGCAACCAGGAGCAGCGGCAGCACGCCGGCCAGGACGAAGCGCGAAGCCAGCCACAGCCAGAGGGGTCTGCCCGGGGCAGCAGCCCTGGCGGCGCGCGAGCCCGAGCCTGGTTCGGCGTTCAAGCAGCGCCTCGAGCGAAGCGAGGGTGCGGCCTTGTTGACCGCCCGCGGGTCGAATGTTTGCGCAATGATTTGTTCTGGATCTGGAAGCTCATGGCGTGCAGCGCGCTCGCCTGGTCAGTGGACGACGGTTCGCAAAGGAATACAGTCTAACGGTCATGACACTTGGAGACACCCCAAATCAGGAAAACCCTGACCGCCCCCTTCCCACTTGCAGCGCATCGGAGACGACGGCTCCGTTCATCGAACTGGCGTATCTTTGGAATCTGTCGCACGATGGCACGTCCGCTTCGAAACGCATGGGGGAATGGAGCATGTTTCAGCGTTCCTGGTTCTGGGATCGATTGGCTGGCCGGTACGCAAGAATGCCGATCGCCGATCAGGAGGCCTACGAGGCCAAGCTCGAAGAGACCCGCGCCCATCTGCGGCCCGACAGCCGGGTACTGGAGTTCGGTTGCGGCACGGGTTCGACGGCCATCCTCCTGGCTCCGCAGGTGGCGTTTATCCAGGCCATCGACTATTCGCCGC
>LBIU01000662.1 GCA_000987445.1 Candidatus Accumulibacter adiacens
CGCACGGAAGTGGGGGGAGACGGTCACGCGCTCCCTCACCGGGAGCGCGAATTGTCATGATCGTTAGCGTAGTTAATTCACGAGCGGAGTGTTGATGAACAAGAAAATACTGATTGCCGACGACGAGCAAAACATTGTCATTTCGATCGAGTTCCTGCTGCGCCGGGAGGGTTTCGAGGTGCTGGTCGCCGGCGACGGCGAAGAGGCGCTGGCCAAGGTGCGTGCCGAGAAGCCCGATCTTGTCCTGCTCGACGTGATGATGCCGAAGATGAACGGCTTCGACGTCTGTCAGGCCTTGCGCGCCGACCCCGAGCTCAGCGCCACGCGCATACTGATGCTCACCGCCAAGGGACGTGACACGGAAGTCAGCAAAGGCCTCGGACTTGGCGCCGACGGCTACATGACCAAGCCCTTCTCGACCAAAGAGCTGCTCGCCGAGGTGCGCAAGCTCCTGGAGACTTAGGTGAAGGCCGCGCGCCAGCTGTACAGGGCAGCGGCGTTGGCCGGCCTGTTTGTGCTTGCCGTGGTGCTGGCGAGCGCGGCCCTGATGTGGGTCAGCGAAGCCGACGGCAGCGGCGGCGGCTGGTCCGCCGAGACCAGGATTTTTGCTCTCCTCCTGCTGACCGTGGTCGGGAGTGGCGGCGCTTATCGGGTGCTCGCCGGCTGGTACGCGCGCTACGTCAATGGGCCCCTGCGCATGGCCGAGGACCTGGCGGCGGTAACCACCCACAGTGGCCTGCGCCTGCCCGAGCCGGCAACGCCCGAACTGCGCGCCCTGGGGCAGGCGGCAAATCAACTGCTGGCTGCGCGCGACGCGCTCGAGCACGATGTGGCCGAGCGCGTGCGCGAGGCCCGCGCTTCGCTCGAGGAGGAACGCAGCCGGCTGGCCGCGCTGATGGCCGATCTGAGCCAGAGCGTCGTGGTCTGCAATCTGGATGGCCGCGTGCTGCTCTACAACCAGCGCGCCAAGCAGGAGCTTTCTGCCGGGCCCGACGGCAGCAATGTCGAATTGCTCGGTCTTGGGCGTTCGATCTACACGGTCTTCGATCGGGCGCTGATCGAGCATGCGCTGGAACGTCTGCAGTCGGCCGGTCGTGACGAGTCGGGTGCCGATCGCAGGAAGCGCCTCGGCTCGGCGGAGTTCGTCACCGCCACCCGCGCCGGCCGGCTGATGCGCGCGCACATGTCGCCGGTGCTGGGCAGGGACGGGCAACCCGGGGCGCAGGTCGCCGGCCTGTCGATTACCGGTTTCGTCCTGGTTCTCGATGACGTGACCAGTACCAACGAGCGGCATGCGCGCCGCGACGCCCTGATTCAGTCGCTGATCGAAGGTGGGCGCGGGCCTCTGGGCAGCCTGCGTGCGGCGGCCGAGATGCTCTCCGATTTCTCGGATATGCAGGCCCAGCAGCGTGATCGCTTCCTGAGCGTGATCCGTGACGAAGCCAGCGCCCTGTCGGCCCAGTTCGAGTCCGCGGCGGCGGCTTTTTCCAACGATCTGCGCGAGCGCTGGCTGCTCGAGGAAATCCTCGGCGCCGAGCTCGTCGAGGTCGCTGCCCGGCGGATTGCCGAGGGTGGCAGCCGCGGGCAGCAGAGGTTGGCGGTCAAGCCCGAGCATATCGATGAAGGCCTGTGGCTGCGCGTAGACAGCTTCGGGCTCCTGCAGGCCCTGAGCTATCTGGCGCTGCGTCTGCAGGACGAGTACGAGGTTCGCGAGGTGCGCTTGTCCTTGCAGCGTAGCGGTCACCTCGCCCAGCTCGATTTGTACTGGACCGGCACCTTCCTGAACAATGAAGCGGCCATGGTCTGGTTGCAGGATCCGATGACGATCGGTAGCGAGAGTTCGCCGCTGAGCGTCGTCGATGTCATCGAGCGCTGCAACGGCGAGATCTGGTTCCAGCGCGAGCGGGTTTCGCATCGGGCTTTCTTCCGGACCATGCTGCCGGCGGCCGAGGCGCCCAAGGACCTGCCGCGGACGATTGTTTCGGCGGCCGAAGGCGAACGCCCTGAATTCTATGACTTCGATATCTTCCACTGGTCGGGTGGCAGCCACGAGCTCGACGACCGCCCGCTGGCCGAGCTTTCGTACACCGTCTTCGATACCGAAACGACTGGTCTGGAGCCTTCCGCCGGCGACGAGATCATCCAGATCGGTGCGACGCGCATCGTCAATCGTCGCCTGCTGCGTCACGAGTGCTTCGATCAACTGGTCGACCCGAAGCGCCCGCTGTCGCAGCAATCAATCAAGGTGCACGGCATCACCCGCGAAGTGCTCACCGGACAGCCGGTGATCGCCACGGTTCTGCCGACCTTCCATGCGTTCTGTGCCGATACCGTTCTCGTCGGTCACAACGCCGCGTTCGACATGCGCTTCCTGCAAATGAAGGAGCGGCAAAGCGGCGTGCGTTTCGATCACCCGGTGCTCGATACCTTGCTGCTTTCGGCGGTCCTGCAGCCCAACCAGAATACGCACCGCCTGGAAGCGATCGCCGAGCGCCTCGGGGTCTCGGTCTTCGGACGCCATACCGCGCTCGGCGATGCCATGGTGACCGGCGAAGTCTTTCTGAAGATGTTGCCCTTGCTTGCCGAAATGGGCATCACGACGCTGCGCCAAGCGCGCGAAGCCAGTGAGAGAACCTACCATGCCAGACTCCGATACTGAGCAGACTGCACGCGTCACCCCGTTCTCGCCGTACGTCGGACTGCGCCATCTGGTGCGCAGTCTGCCGTTGACGGTCGGCCCGTCGACCAGTGTGCGCGACACGCTGCTGCTGCTCGACAAGTGGCAAGGCGACGCGGTGGTGGTGGTCGACGAGGGCAGCCGAGTCCCACTGGGCATCATCACGCTGCACGACGTCGTGCGCCGCGTGGCCATCGAAGCCTGCGATCTGACGGCACCGATCGCAGCGGTGATGACGGGCGGCCTGATTACCATGCCGGCGGACAGCACGGCCCACCAGGCAAGCGTGGTCATGGTGCGGCGCGGTGTGCACCATCTGGTGCTGACCGAGGCGGATGG
>LBIU01000663.1 GCA_000987445.1 Candidatus Accumulibacter adiacens
AAAAAGTCGAGCCCTTCTTGTGAGTGACCTTGTTCTCTCGGTCACACGGACCGCCAACAGCGTCTTGCGTTGCTTCGGCGGCGACACGGCGCTTGCTGCCGATGAAATCTCCTGACAGCCCCCACTTTCTTCGCGTCGACGATGGCAGGCCGGAGTCGGCCATGAGGAGACCGCGGCAATTCACACACGAAGGCCGACCCGCCAATTTCAGGATAAGATCGATGAGGTCATTTCAGCGTCGTGAACCCTCTCGATTGCATTTCGACGCTGACCCCAATCACGGTAGTCAGATCCCGTATGCGCTCGAATGGATAGGCGCTGAGAAGTGCAGCCAGATCTGGCTTTCGGCGGTCGAACGCTTCCTTGTGGAACCGTTTCTGGCAGTATGCTCAATGCTTTCCTTCGACTCGATACCTCAGAAAGGCGACAAATGAATAAGCTGAAGCTGACCTATTTCGACTTCCCCGGCGGGCGGGCAGAGCCTGCTCGGCTGGCGATGACTATTGGCGGAATTCCGTTTGAGGACTATCGTTTTGCGCCGAGCGATTTTCCTGAAGTCCGTAAGAACACACCCCTGAACCAGGTTCCGACCCTCCACGTCAATGACGTGCAGATCACGCAAAGTGACGCGATCACGCGTTATGTCGGGAAACTCTCCGGGCTGTATCCCGAAGATGCTTTTCAGGCCTTGTTGTGTGACGAAGTCATGGGTGCGCTGGAAGATATAAACATGAAACTGGCGGCAAGCTTTGGGAAGACAGGAGAGGACCTGAAAAGCGCTCGTGACGCCTTGGTAGCAGACGCATTGCCCACCTATTTGCGATGGCTCCAGCATCAACTGGAAAGCCACGGCGGAGAGTTTCTTGCGGACAATCGTCTGACCATTGCCGACCTCAAAGCCTTCGTGATCCTGCGTTGGCTGAGTTCCGGAAAACTGGATCACATCCCAAGCGATCTGGTCGAAACGGTGGCGCCGAAACTCAGCAGGTACATGAATAGTGTCGCCAGGCTTCCTGCCATCGCGAAATACTATGCAAATCTCGGTTCGTCGAATACGGGGTGAGGGGTCAGGTCTTGGTTGCGGCTTGGCAATGTTGTGTAGTTTAGCGGGTGGAAC
>LBIU01000664.1 GCA_000987445.1 Candidatus Accumulibacter adiacens
CGGCGGTCGTTTCGGCGACCCCCGGACGGTAGCCGACCGATTGGAGCAGCGGCAAGGACAGACCGGCCGCGAGCGCCAGGTTGAGCTTGGCGACCAGATTCCACCAACCGAAGTAGGCACCGGCCTGCGCTGGCTGGTCGTTGCTGAGCGACTCCACCCCTCCTCCCGCCTTGTCTCGCGCAACGCCAGTCCCGCCGCGGAACTCCGAGATATCGGCGAGCAAGGCTGCCGGCAGGGTCAGGTCGGCGCCCAGCGCCGCGCCCGAAAGCAGGCAGACGACGGCGAAAGGCCAGACATCGCCGGCGCCCAGACCCCAGGCCCAGGCGAAGGAGGCGATGGCCACCAGCATCGAGGCGATCCAGCTGCGCACACGGCCGAAGCGGCGAGCGAGCGCCACCCACAGGGGCAGGAACGCGACGCCGCTGACGAAGTACAGGGCCAGGAAAGCGCCGCTCCAGGCTTCGGCCTGCAGTACGTCGGCGACATAGAACAGGACCAGCGTCGCCGGCAGGGCCGCGGCGATGCCGTTGACCACGAACACCGCCAGCAGGCGGCGAAAGCGCCGGTCTTGCAGGACCGCGCGCAGGTCGCCGAGCAGCTTGCCGCTGGCCGGCGTTCGTGCCAGCGCTTGCGGCGAGCCGGACAACGTCCATACCGCCAGCAACAGCAGCAGCAGCGGAAACAGCTGCGCCAGACCGGACAGGCCGGCAGCCAGATCGCTCGAGAGGAGACCGGGGAGCGCCGCGGCGAGGACAACGCCGAGCAGCCCGAAACCCTCTCTACTGGCGGTCAGGCGCGTGCGCTCGCCGGCATCGCGGCCGAGTTCCGCTCCCCAGGCCTGGTAGGCGACGCTGGCCAGCGAGAAACCGAAGTAGGTGAGCAGCATCGAGGCGAACAGCCACAGCGGCGCTGCGCTGGCGGGCGGGTGCAGCAAGGCCAGCATGCCCAGCGCCAGACACGGCAGGGCGAGCAGGATCAAGCGCTGACGACTGGCCGTACGGTCACTCCAGCCGCCGAGCAATGGGTCGATGACCGCATCGACCAGGCGCGCCGCCAGCAGCAGCCCGCCGAGCAGGCCCAGGCTCATGCCCGCGGCGTCGGCGTAGAGGCGGGGCACATGCACGTACACCGGCA
>LBIU01000665.1 GCA_000987445.1 Candidatus Accumulibacter adiacens
CGGTCGCCGAGCTGGATCACGTCGCCCCCCTTGTTCATGGCGATGGCGATGCCGATAGCGTCCTGGCCCTGGACGCGCATGCGCGGCGTCGGCGGATCGGCGAAGCCGCGCTTGATGGTGGCAATGTCGCCGAGCCGGAACAGCCGGCCGTCGGCCTGGATGCCGATTTCGCGAATGCTGTCCACCGACTCGAAGTCGCCGGAGACGCGGATTCGTATCCGATCGGATGGCGTCTCGTAGAAGCCGGCCGGGGTCATCGCATTCTGTTGCCGCAGCGCGTCGACGATGAGCAGCGGGTCGAGACCGAGGGTGGCCAGTTTGGCGTGCGACACCTCGATGTAGATTTTTTCTTCCTGGACGCCGATCAGCTCGATCTTCTTGACCTCGGGCAGCTGCCGCAGTTCGCGCGCGATGTCATCCGCCTGCCGGCGCAGCGCGGCGAGGTCGAAGCCGTCGCCGGTGAGCGCGTAGATGGTGATGAAGGTGTCGCCGAATTCGTCGTTCAGAAAAGGACCGAGGACGCCTTGCGGCAGGGTGTGCCGCATGTCGGCGATCTTCTTGCGCACCTGGTACCAGGCCTCGGGGACCTCTTTTTTCGGTGTGTAGTCCTTGAGCACCACGAAGACCAGCGATTCCCCCGGGCGCGTCTGCGAGCGCACCACGTCGACCCACGGCACTTCCTGCAAGCGTTTCTCGATGCGTTCGCTGACCTGCAGCTCGACCTCGTGTGCCGTGGCACCCGGCCACAGCGTGCGCACGACCATGGCCTTGAAGGTAAAGTCGGGGTCTTCGGCGCGGCCGAGCTTGAAGTAGGCGAGGACGCCGCTGAGCATCAGCACGACGATCAGGTAGGCGATCAGCGAACGGTGGCGCAGCGCCCATTCGGAGAGGTTGGGCGGGCTCATCGCTCGCTTGGCGCCGCCGCTTGCCTGTTCGCCGAAGCCGGATCTGGCGCAGTAGCTGGCGCAACTGCCGGCGTCGGCTGCTCGACGACGTGGATGCGCTCGCCGGCAGTCAGCTTGTGGACGCCGGCGACGACAATTCTTTCGCCGGCCTGTACGCCGCTTTCCAATAGCGCGCTGTCTTCGCCATAGCTGGCCACGGCGAC
>LBIU01000666.1 GCA_000987445.1 Candidatus Accumulibacter adiacens
GCACTCGGAGCCGCGCTGGGGGTCGTCGTGGACACGGCGAAGGCCGACCCCGTAGCAAACGCCAGCGCGGCGGAAAGGGCCAGGAATCGGGATCGGAACCTCGAGATACGCTTCATATGTTATTGTCCTTTATCGTCCTGCTTGTTTCAAAAAAATGTCGCCGGCCGTGGCAGCGAACACCAAGGCCGGCAATGCTGGCGGTCAGGAACCGATTTCCGCCAAGCGCTGCGCCCGCGATCGCCACCCGCCCTGCGCCCGCGCCGCGGTCTCTCCAGCCGGAATTTCGGCATCAGCATGATCAAGGCATGGCACGAACATAGCACGAGATTCGACGCGTTTGTGCTTTTCTACGGCGAAACAGCGCGCGGCAAATCACCGAGTCCGCAAGGCATCACCGGCAGATGAGGAGCACACTGTCAGCTGTCGGCCGGCGCGGCCTTCAGCGCCGCCCGCAGCTTCGCTTCGTCCTGATGTGACAGGGTGGTCTCGAGAACCTTGCCGCCGGTGCCCTGCAGCGCCGCCAGCAGCTTTTCGGGACTCGCCTGACGAGCCAGCACGAAGAGCACCGAACTGCCGTTCTTGAAACTCGCCGCGAGCTCCTTCAGGAACTCCTCATTGACACCCGCGCCCGCCAGCGCGCCTCTGATCGCGCCACCGCGTGCATCGCTGGCCATGCCGAGCACAGGGTTCATCACCACCGCCCCGACCAGCGTGTTCCAGAAGCCTTGGCGCACCTCAACCTCGGCGGCCGGTTTGTACATCTGCAGCAGGGTCACTTCGCCCTGGTCATCCTTGACGGCGACGAGCGCCTCCTCGAGATCGATGAGATGGTCCTGCTGCAGCTTGCGCAGCTTGGTACGCACCTCTTCGGCCTTGAATTGATCATCGTAGGCAATTACCACGAGCTTGCTCATGAAACGTTCTCCTAGCTTGGTTTAGTCTCAGTGATCGGAGCCCCTGCTCCGCCGTGATCGCGACGCCATGGCAATCGCTTGAAATGCGCCGGCACGGACGCGCCCTCTTCGCCACGCAGGATATCACCTGCAGCGGCGCATGCCGCAGGCCTTGCGATAGCGGCGTCACATCCCGCTTCGCCGGCCGTTCCTTGGCGGCCGCCCCGTCGACGACGCAGCTGCCGCCGTTGCCTTCCTGGCGGCAAATCGTCAAGTGCGCGGCCTGCCCGCGCCTCAGTCTTTCCCTTCCTCGAAAGGAATCCGGGCCGCTTCCTCGAAGCGCGCCTTGCGCTTGCGACCGAAGACCCAGATCACGATGCCGGCGAAGGCGGCAATCAGGAGCCAGTGATAAACGCT
>LBIU01000667.1 GCA_000987445.1 Candidatus Accumulibacter adiacens
ACCTCGCGCATGATGTGGATGCTCTCGGCTTCCAGGCGTTGCAGGTGGGTCAGTTTCATGGGCTGTGGGCCTTTTCCGGAAAATCGGGGAGTGAGGGAAGAGGGGGATGTCGTTGGCGCGCTACGCGGGCCGGCGGCGGGTGGCGGTGGCGATCGCTGCGCGGTGGTCGAGGGTGAAGGCAGTGGACGCAGGGCGGCTGGGCAGGGGTGCAAGGCCCAGCCTGCCGGCAATGGCAGGTTTTGGCTGAGGCGCGATAGCGGCTCTGCCGTCAGGCCGTGCAGCAGAAGATGCAGCGTGCCCGGCCAGGTGCGTGTCAGGCGCACGAGGAAGTCCCGATAGCTGGCGAGCGCGTACGGCTGAGCGAGTGGCATCCAGGCCAGGCTGCCGCGCAGCGTCTGTGCCACCAGCAAGCGGCGGCGCTCGCCACACGCCGTCAGCGTGGCCTGGCCGCACCAGACCAGGGTGGCGTGTTGTCGCTGCGCCTGGCGGGTGATCTGCGGTAGCTCGAGTTGCCGCCAGTCGCCCACCGCAGCCTGCAGAGCCGCGACCTCTGCCAGGGGCATGAAGTCCAGGCCTGTGCGCTGCAGGCAGCGCGTCAGCGCGCGCGCGTGCATCTGGACGCCATGGCGTTGGCCGATCAAGGTCTGCACCAGCTCGTTCGTCCATAGCGACGCGGCCAGCCCGCAGGACTCCGGGAGGTCTGTCAGCAGCGTGCGCTGCAAGGCCGACTCCTCGTCGGCCGAGAGCGTTCGACCCGTGCCGACGGCACGCCCTCGTGAGCGCAGGGCGATGCCGTCCCAGCCGCGGCTCAGGAAGGCGCGATAGGCGCCGATCACGGTCGGCGGGCTCAAGCCGACCTCGGCCTGGATTTGCGGCAAGGTCTTGCCCGCCAGGCGCAATTCCACCGCTCGCCGGCGACGCGCGTTCAGTTGCTGTAGTTTGTCTGCCGACGCCTCGGACACACAGGACTCCAAAAAAGTTTGTGCATCTTAAAGCTTTTATGGACAATACTTCAACGGAAATACTTCACGAAAGGCGTTTTGATGTCCGATACAAACTCCCTGGCGGTTCTGCTCGAGTCGCTGTCCAGGCTGGTTCGCGAGGCGGGTGGCGTGGTGATGTCGGTCTACGCCACTGATTTCAATGTGCGCGGCAAGGGCGATAGTTCGCCGGTGACCGAGGCCGACGAGAAGGCCGAGGCGGTCATCCTGGCCGGGCTGGCGGCGCTGACACCCGACATCCCGGTGGTTGCCGAAGAAGCCGTCGCTGCCGGCAGCGTTCCCGAGGTGGGGGAGCGTTTCTGGCTGGTCGACCCGCTGGACGGTACGAAGGAGTTCATCAGCAGAAATGGCGAGTTTACGGTCAATATCGCGCTGGTCGAGAAGGGCGAGCCCGTCCTGGGGGTGGTGTTGGCGCCGGCCCTGGGTGTTCGCGGCCGCCTGTTTGCCGGGGGGCGTGCGCTTGGCGCGACGGTGGAGGACGACCACGGGCGCCGCGACATCGCCTGTCGTGCGGTGCCGGCGGAAGGCCTGACGGTGGTGGCCAGTCGATCGCACGGCGATGCCGCGGCGCTGGACGCGCTTCTCGCCGGCCGCAAGGTGGCGTCGACGACCAGCGCGGGCTCTTCCTTGAAGCTGTGTCTGGTGGCAGCCGGCGAAGCGGACCTCTACCCGCGCCTGGGTCGTACGATGGAGTGGGACATCGCTGCCGGGCATGCGGTGCTGGCCGCGGCAGGCGGCAGCGTCTGTCGCGTCGACGATGGCTCGCCATTGCGCTATGGGAAGGCGGGTTTCGAGAATCCGCACTTCCTGGCGGCGGGCTTGCGAGGCTGAGTCAGCCGGGCCTTGCCGCAGGGCCGGTGCGTATCCAGGCGCTTATCGCCCGATGAATCGGGCTCCTACGGAGAGGCGCTGTCTTGGCGGTGCGCGGTCGGGCGCCCGCGACGATGGCATTTGACCCCGTCGCCGCGGGAGAACTGCACTTCTGTCCTTGGTGATCGCCCCAGGAAAACCATGATCCGGGGTGTCTCGGCATGTCGTGACCGTTGGCCTGTCGAAATCCTTTACATGACCTTC
>LBIU01000668.1 GCA_000987445.1 Candidatus Accumulibacter adiacens
GAAGTGCTGGAGACGATCCTGCGCGAATTGTTCGGCGACGCCATCAAGGCCGACGGGAAAGCGCGCCTGCGCTCGCTGAGGGATCTGGATCAAGCGGCGGCGACCCTGGCCGGCGCCTGCCAGATGCTGCTGGATACCGGATTGCCCGATGCCGAGCTGCGCACCAGACTGTTCGAGAAGATTCCACGCACCACACGTCCAGTTGGCATTGGCCTTTGTATCGTCCCATTAAAAATTCAATCCGTCATTTCTCTGGAAACCGTCTGCTGTACCCGTACGCCGCTTTGTCGCTTTCATTCGTAGTGCGTCCACATGCGCAGTACGCGAACGGTGTTTTGCTCGACGAACACCTCGTACACCAGGCGATGCTGGATATTGATTCGCCTCGAGTAGGCACCCGCGAGGTCGCCGACGAGTTTCTCGAATGGCGGCGGGTTCTGAAACGGATCCGCCGCAAGTACCTGCAGCAGCTCCTGTGCTTTCGGCTGCAAGCCGGCCGCCCCGAGCTTCTTCGCGTCTTTCAGAGCATGCTTCGCGAAGAGAAGCTTCCAACTCACCAGTCGACATCCGTGGCGCCTTGTTCAAGAGGCTCGGCCATGCCTGCCTTGATCGATTCACGCATACCCGGTACTGACAGCAGGTGAAGCGTTTCCTGAACCGCGGCCCAGTCCTCTGCGGCCAGCAATACGGCATTGCTTCTCTTGCCGGCAATGTGGATCGGTTGATGCGACTCCGCCGCCTGATCGATGAGCCGGTAGAGGTTGGCGCGGGCTTCGCTTGCAGTCAGCACAGTCATGGGTCTCTCCGCAGTGAAAGTCAAAAAGCGTACGTTTTAGCGTACGTTTTGTCAATCGTGAGCAGCGCTCTGCGGCTCAAGCTCGCAACTCATCGCGATCCCGGAAGAAGTCCAGCGCCTCAGGATTGGCCAGTGCTTCGACATTCTTCACCGGCCGGCCATGGACGACATGGCGCACCGCCAGTTCGACGATCTTGCCGCTCTTGGTGCGCGGGATGTCGGCGACCTGCAGCACCTTTGCCGGCACGTGTCGCGGCGTGGTGTTCTGGCGGACCTGCAGCTTGATGCGCTCGACCAGCGCGTCGTCGAGCGTCATTCCCTCGCGCAGCTTGACGAACAGCACCACGCGCACGTCGTGCTGCCATTCCTGGCCGATGACCAGCGACTCGACGACTTCCGGCAATTGCTCGACCTGGCGATAGATCTCGGCGGTGCCGAT
>LBIU01000669.1 GCA_000987445.1 Candidatus Accumulibacter adiacens
AAGAAGACCACCTGTAGGCGGCCATGCATGGCCGGGTCACGGCCAATGATATCGGCCACCGCGGTCGCCAGGCGAATCATCAGCTTGGCCATGCGATAACCTGGCGCAGCCTTGCCACCGAAAATCACGGTGCGCGGAGCGACGACCAGATTCGGGTTGTCCTTGAGGCGCTTGTAGAGCGAAATCACGTGCAGCAGGTTGAGGTGCTGGCGCTTGTACTCATGTATGCGCTTGACCTGGACGTCGAACATCGATGCGGGATCGGCGTCGACGTGGGCAAAGCGCTTGATCTCGTGGACCAGGCGCTCCTTGTTGCCGCGCTTGATGCCGCGCCAGGCCTCGCGGAAGGCCGCGTCCTCGGCGTAGGGCTCGAGCTCGCGCAAACGCTGCATGTCGCTCACCCAGCCGGTGCCAATGGTGTCGTTGATCAGTTGCGACATCGTTGGATTGGCGAGCAGAACGAAACGGCGCGGTGTCACGCCATTGGTCTTGTTCCTGAACTTTTCCGGCCACAGGTCGTAGAAATCCTTGAGGATGTCTGACTTGACGAGTTCGCTGTGCAGGGCGGCAACCCCATTGACCGCGAAACTGCCGACCACCGCCAGATGCGCCATCCGCACGTAGCGTGGGCCATCCTCGTCGATCAGCGACATCCGCCTGAGGATGGCTTCGTCGCCCGGGAAGCGAATCCGCACCTCGTCAAGGAAACGCTCGTTGATCTCGCAAATGATTTCGTAGTGCCGCGGCAGGGTCTTCTGAAACAAGCGCAACGGCCATTTCTCGAGTGCTTCGGGAAGCAGCGTGTGGTTGGTGTAGGCGAAGGTCCGCTGGGTAACGGACCACGCCTCGTCCCAGAGCATCTCGTATTCGTCGACCAGCAAGCGCATCAGTTCGGCAACGGCGATCGATGGGTGCGTGTCATTGAGCTGAACGACGAACTTCTCGTGGAAACCACGCAGATCCTTCTCGCGTTGCAGTTGCAGACGAATCATGTCGCGCAAGGAGCAGGCGACGAAGAAGTACTGCTGCTCGAGCC
>LBIU01000670.1 GCA_000987445.1 Candidatus Accumulibacter adiacens
GTCAGCAGCCCCCGCAGCCGTAGCCGCCGCGCCGCAGGCCGGTGGGGGTAGCGCGCCCGCCGCCGCCGCAACACCGGCCGCCGCCGCAGCCGCTCCCGCGGGCGACGGCGACGTCGTCGCCGGCATGGGCGGCACGGTCGTCGAAGTGAACGTCAAGGTCGGTCAGACCGTGGCTGCCGGTGATCGACTGATGGTCCTCGAAGCCATGAAAATGAAGACGCCGGTGATGGCGACTCGTGCCGGCCAGGTGACGCGGGTTTTGGTCGCAGCTGGAGATCCCATCGAGGGCGGACAGCCCCTGTTGACAATCGCGTGAGCGGATATCAGCCGAAACCCGACACCCAACACAGTCCGCACGTCGGTTTTCACGCCGATGTGCGGTCCCTTGGGTGCTGGGGCTAGGCGCGAGGACTGAAGCGCATGGAAAGCATAAATTTTGTCGATCTGTTCCAGGGTATAGCCACCCTGGTCGCCGCCGAGCCGCAGATCATGATGGGTCGTATCTTCCTGATGTTGCTGGGCTTCCTGCTCATCTATCTGGGCTCACGGAATGTCCTGGAACCACTGCTGATGATTCCGATGGGCATGGGCATGTCCTCGGTAAATGCGGCGGTGATGTTCCTCGAGGGCGGCAAACCGGGGACGCTGTTCGTTGATCCATTGATCACCGAGCCGATGCAGCTGGTCAACATCCTGCAAATCGACTGGTTGCAGCCCATATATACCTTCACCTTCAGCAACGGCCTGATCGCCTGTCTGGTGTTCATGGGTATCGGCGTGCTTCTCGACGTTGGCTACGTCATGGCCCGCCCCTTCCAGAGCATGTTCATCGCCCTGTTCGCTGAACTCGGCACCTTCGTGGTCTTCCCGTTCGCCATTGGCCTCGGTCTCACCGAACCGGAAGCAGCGTCGGTCGCCACAATCGGTGGCGCCGACGGGCCGATGGTGCTGTTCACTTCGCTGGTTCTCGCCAAACATCTGTTCGTGTCGATCACCGTGGTGGGCTATCTCTACCTCGGTCTGACCTACGGCGTGTACCCGTACATGATCAAGTGGCTGGTGCCGAAACACATCCGCGGCATCAGCATGGCCGCCGATCAGGGACCGAAGATCAGTCGTTCGCAGAAGCTGATCTTCGCGGTCGTCGCCTGCACGCTGTTGTGCCTGCTCTTCCCGGTCGCCGCGCCCTTGTTCTTCTCGCTGTTCGTCGGCGTCGCGGTGCGTGAAAGCGGCCTCGAGAACTTCGCCAAGTTGCTCGGCGAGACTTTCCTCTACGGGGCCACTTTCTTCCTCGGCCTGACCCTGGGCGTTCTCTGTGAAGCCAATACCTTGCTCGACCCGACGGTCTTGAAGCTACTGCTTCTGGGTATGCTGGCCCTGGCCGTTTCGGCGCTTGGCGGCTTGGCGGGTGGTTACATTCTGTACTTCTGGAGCGGCGGCAAGTTCAACCCGATCGTCGGAATTGCGGGCGTGAGTTGCGTACCGACCACTGCCAAGATCGTCCAGAAAGTGGCCACGGCAGCCAACCCCGGGGCAATCATCATGCCGCATGCCCTGGGAGCCAGCATCAGTGGGGTGATCACCTCGGCGATCATCGCCGCGACCTTCATCTCGATCCTGCGCTAACCGACAGCCTGCGCACGAAACGGCGCCTGGCTACTTGCGTAGCCAGGCGCCGTTTGCTGTCTGCTGCCGACAATTCATGGGCAGTGATGAGCCCCCCTGCAGCGATCGGTATCGCTTCTGCGGCCGGCCCAGCGCGGGCCAAGGAGCACCCTACTTCTTCTCGGAGTCGTGCGGCTGTTGCACCGAATCGGCGGGAAACCCGGGCAGCGGGATACCGTTGAACAGCGTCCGGGTCTGCGTCTTCAGCTGGTCCTGCATCTGATGAAGCATCTTTCTGCTCTGCTCCATATAGGTGGTCATCATCGTCTGCATCGCCGGTCCCTGGAAATTCATGAACTGCGACCACATGTCGTTCTGCATCTGGCTGTTACTTTCCCCATAGAGCGATTGCGACTGTTCCTGCAACTTCTTCTGGAAATCGACGAAGGACTTGATGTTCGTCTCCAGGTATTTGCCGAGCATGCCCTGCATCGCGTGACCGTAGAAGCGAATCATTTGTGCCAGAAGATCGGCCGTAAACAGCGGCACGCCCGATGCTTCCTCCTCGAGGATGATCTGCAGCAGGATCGCGCGGGTAATGTCTTCGCCGGTCTTGGCGTCCAGCACATTGAAGACCTCGCGCGACAGGACAAGATCCTTGACGTCGGTCAGGGTGATGTAGGCGCTGGTCTTGGTATCGTAAAGGCGACGATTCGGGTATTTCTTGATCAGTCGCAGCTGCTCGGGCATGACGACGCTTCCTCCATGTGCAGATGACTCGACAAGCGCTCTACAGCGCTCTGTGGTGCGGTGCAACACAATTATACCCCAGCAAAAAAAAACAGGCCCCTCTCGGAGCCTGTCGTGATGGCATGAAACCGGAAAATGTGCTTACTGGTAGTACAGGCCACCGCAGATGTTCATCGTCGAGCCGGTCATGAAGCCGGCAAGATCCGAAGCCAGATAGGCGCATGCGCCGCCAATCTCTTCCGGCTGGGCCAGACGCTTCATCGGCACCGTAGCGATAATGCTCTGCAGAATCTCAGGCTTGATGGCCATAACCATCGGCGTCGCCACGTAGCCCGGGCAGATGGAGTTGACCGTCACGCCCTTGGCCGCGACTTCGGCGGCCAGGGCCTTGCTGAAGCCAATGACGCCGGCTTTGGCCGCCGAGTAGTTGGTCTGGCCAGCCTGACCCTTGAGGCCGTTGAGCGACGAGATATTGATGATCCGGCCCCAGCCGCGCTCGGCCATCTTCGCCGAAACCTGCTTGGTCATGTTGAACAGGCTGTTCAGGTTGGTCGAAATGACCGCGTTCCACTGCGCCAGTTCCATTTTCGCGAACATCTTGTCGCGGGTAATGCCCGCGTTATTGACCAGAATGTCGATCGGACCAGCCTTGGCCTCCGCCTCGGCGGTCAGGGCGACGCAGGAATCGTAGTCGGAGACGTCGCCGGCAACACAGATGAAGTCCTTGAATCCGGCTTCCTCCATGGCCTTTGTCCACTCAGCCGGCTTGTCGAATTCCGGATGATACGCGGCAACCACCTTGTGACCGGCCTTGGCCAGTTCTTGGCAAATTGCCGTACCGATCCCGCCCATGGCACCTGTAACCAAAGCAACACGTTGCGTCATAACTCTTCCTTTCCTGTTGACGAATGAAACGATTGGCGGCAATCCACCACCACGATTACAACAATTGCTGACCGATCCAGGTGGCAACCCCACCTCGGCTCGGCCAAGCGCTTCGATCCAGCACGGATAGCCGACAAGTCCCGGCGGTTTCGCCAGGTCCTCGCGAACCGCCGGCGAAAACGCCAACCGGCATTCTCCCACGACGATCCGCTGTTGACGAGGCCCTGGGCACCGAAGTTGAGCAATCCACGCTCCCGGCGGAAACAAAAAGTCCAGCGCACGCAGGGTCCGTGAAGCAAACGCGCAGGGCGCCCCGCAGGGCATCCCGGCCATCTATAATGCCGCCATGTATATCATTGTGATCGGCTGGCTGTACGTCACCGTATTGATGGCGCTGACCGAAACCAGCGTCGTCGCCGGAATCCTCAGCCTGACCTTCTATGGCCTGCTACCAACGGCACTGCTGCTGTGGCTTTTCGGCGGCCCGACCCGTCGCCGCCGCGCCGCCAGGCTGGCCAGCAAGGCCAGCGCAGACAGCGGTGGCGTAAATGGCCCCCCGCAGGATCGCTGAGGCTTGCTGATTAAGCGTCCGCCAGCCAGATCAGCGCGGCCATCCGCCCGGTCACGCCGTCTCGCCGATAGGAAAAGAAACGCTCGCCTTCGCGCAGCGTACAGCCGCCGCCGCCGTAGATGGCTTCGACACCCGCGCGCCGCAGCCGCTGCCGGGCCAACAGATAGATGTCGGCCAGCCACTTGCGCTCAGGCTGCTGCGCCGCTGGCCTGCTAGCCGCGGCGACCGCCCTCCTTGTTCCTGGCCAAGCCTGCGGCGCCGCCAGGAATGCCGCGGCAGCCTCCTGGTGTGCATCGACGAAAGCACGGCGCACCTCGTCGCCAACCTCGAAGGCCTGTGGGCCGATGGCTGGACCGAGATAGGCAAGCAAGCGCACGCCGGGCAACCCCAGCGCGGCCACCGCCCGCTCCAGGATGCCGGCCTGCAGGCCTCGCCAACCCGCATGCACGGCAGCCACCGTGCTGCCCGATTGGTCGCAGAGCAGGACCGGCAGGCAGTCAGCGGTCATCACCGCACAGACCACGCCGGGCGCCCGCGCAAACGCCCCATCGGCCACCGCCACCTCCGCCGCAGCAAGGCTCGCGGCGTCCACCAAGGTCGTGCCGTGGACCTGCTCCAGCCAGCAGGGCGATGCCGGCAGGTG
>LBIU01000671.1 GCA_000987445.1 Candidatus Accumulibacter adiacens
GATCCGCGCATCGTTCAGGACCAGGTTGATGGTATTGGTCTCGACCTGGAAGTTGGCAGGATCATCGGTGGCGATTTCCAGGGTGTGCAAGCCGCTGTTCAGGTCCAGGCGCGAGGTGAAAAGGAGTTTGTCCCGATAGCCGGTGGCCAGAATCTCCCACGGCTCCAGCCCAGCATCCTTCTTGGCAATCACCTCGCGCCAATAACGTGGGCCACCGGGCTGCCCGTCATCCGTGCGGTCCGCTTCGTTCACATTGAAGACGACGATCTCACCGTTCTCGTTGGCGATATTGTGCGGGTTCCAACGTAAGTTCCTGGGGCCGTAGAGCATGGTGTGGGGCACCGCAGCGAACAGGCGGGTGCCGTCGGCATTGACGGCCAGACTGTTGATCCGGCCGGCGGCCGGGGCATCGAAGTCTGTGTTGAGCTTCTCGACCACCCGGTGGAACGTGTCTGAAGCCGGCAAGAGGTCGATGACGTAGATCGCACCGATGCTTGCCGCGTAGAGGTAGCGCTCAGAGGGATCCAGGGCCAAGGCATTGACTTTGGCAGCGCCACTACCGGGCTGGATCATGTCCACCTCGGGAGAGGAGTGATCGGCATCGAACTGCTGCAGGGTCAGGGCATCAATGATCGCCACACCACGATCGGTAGCCACGAAAACGCGCGAAAGGTCCCTGGTCGGGAGGGTCTCCCACACGGGCCCTTTGTACGCCTCACCATCATGGGTCAGCTCAATGTGTTTGATAACCTCTTCGGTCACGCCAGTCTCGGACAGGAGTGCGGTGTCGATGACCTGCACGACGGCCTCGCCCGTGGTCAGACGCGCACCGGCAAAGGCGAAGCCGCCCTTGTTGGCCACGGTGACCGGCGTTGAGACGTAGCCTGAATCGAAAGGCAGACGCTCGACCACCACTTCGCTCAGTCCGAGCAGTACCTCCGGAGGCACTTTCAGTGTGATGGTGTCGCTGCTCGCGGACGCATAGTCGACTCCGTCCACCCATACGACGTCGTTGCCCCTGCGGAAACCCACTTGGGTCTCGGAGATGTCGTTGCCTACATTCGATACCTCAATAATGAGTGTGATCTCGCCGGTGGCGGCATCGATCTGGGTGTCGATATCCGTGATTGAAGGCGCGCCAGGGTCGGGCGTCGCCGGTGGTGGCGGCAGTTCGACCACGATTCGCGCAAATGCCTGGCCCTGGTTGGCCGGAATCTGCACGTCAAGGTCGACAGTCGACACCTGGGGCTCGGCAAACCACTTAAGGATGGCTCTGATCTGGAAATGCTGAACGGTGGTCGGCATGGCCACCAAGGTCATGGGTGGACTACTGGTCGACGCCCCCCCGCTGGCGAGGGCGCCGTGCATGCCTGTTTCGAACAAGGCGCGGCTCAAGCCCTGACCGGCCCCACCGGGGACACTGGCAAAGCCCAGCACCTTTTGCATGACGGCGCGCAGTGCGGCGAAATAACTCGGGTCGATCATGACCCGCGCGACGGGCAGAGCGGAGCGCGCCACAAGGACGCTGCCCCGATCACCCAAGCCCGGATAGGGTGGCGACGCCGTGCGCGCTAGACCATCGTCTCCAACCACTCCCTCGTCAAACAACGTCCACACGTCCTGGTATTCACCG
>LBIU01000074.1 GCA_000987445.1 Candidatus Accumulibacter adiacens
AATCAATAAACTAACTATCGCGTGGTCAGACGTCAGACAGCCGCTGCGCCGCCGCAAATCTCCGAAATCTCTTGCGTGATCGCGGCCTGACGAGCTTTGTTGTACACCAGCTTGAGTTCACCGATGACGTTCTTGGCGTTATCCGAAGCGGACTTCATGGCCACCATGCGTGCGCTCTGTTCGGAAGCCATGTTCTCGGCTACGGCCTGGTAGATCATGGCCTCGACGTAGCGCACGAGCAGGTCATCGATCACCGTCTTGGCATCGGGCTCGTAAATATAGTCCCAGCGGTTCTCGCCGCCACCGACCAGTTCGCCGGCCAGCGGCAGCAACTGATAGAAGGTCGGTTCCTGCTTCATGGTGTTGATGAACTGCGTGCAGGCGATGTACAGGACGTCAATCTCGCCGTTGATGTAAGCGTCGAGCTGGACCTTGACCGGGCCGATAAGCTTCTCCAGGTGCGGCGTGTCGCCAAGCCCGGTCAGCTGTGAAACGATGTCGGCGCCGGCGCGCTGCATGAAGCCCAGCCCCTTGCTGCCGATCGTCGTGACTTTCAGTTTCTTGCCTTCGGCATCCCACTCTTTCATCTTCGTCAGCGCGAGACGCAAGAGGTTGGTGTTCAGGCCGCCGCACAGTCCCTTGTCGGAGGTGATGGCGATCAAGCCGATGGCCTTCACGTCCTCACGCACCGTCAGGAACGGATGGCGGTAGTCAGTCAAGGCGTGCGAGAGGTTGCCGGCCACCAGACGAATTTTTTCGCCGTAGGGGCGAGCCGCTCGCATCCTGTCCTGCGCCTTGCGCATTTTTGATGCGGCGACCATCTGCATGGCCTTGGTGATCTTGGCCGTGCTCTCGATGCTCTTGATCTTGTTGCGGATTTCCTTGCCGCTAGGCATGGCAACCTCCTCGATCGATCATCAGGCCAATGTGGCCTTGAACTCCTCAATCGCCTTGATGAGCTTCTGCTCAGCGTCAGCGTCGAGATCTTTGCTTGTTTCGATCTTGCTGATGAGGTCGGCGTATTTCTGCTCGACGAAACCTTGCATCTGCTTCTCGACCGCCAGCGCCTTATTCACATCAACATCGTCGAAGAAGCCCTTGTTCACCGCCAGCAGGGTAACCGCCATTTGCGAGATAGACATTGGCGAGTACTGGGGCTGCTTCATCAGTTCGGTGACCAGGCGTCCACGATCGAGCTGCTTGCGAGTCGCTTCGTCCAGGTCGGAAGCGAACTGCGAGAAGGCCGCAAGTTCGCGATACTGGGCGAGCGCCAGACGAACGTGGCTGCCGAGCTTCTTGACCACCTTGGTCTGAGCCGCACCACCGACGCGGGAGACCGAGATGCCGGCATCCATGGCAGGGCGAACACCGGCATTGAAGAGATCGGTGTCGAGGAAGATCTGTCCATCGGTAATCGAGATGACGTTGGTCGGAACGAAGGCCGAGACGTCACCTGCCTGCGTTTCGATGATCGGCAGAGCGGTCAGGGAACCGGTCTTGCCGGTGACTTCGCCGTTGGTAAACTTCTCGACCCATTCTTCGGAAACGCGAGCCGCGCGCTCGAGCAGGCGCGAGTGCAGGTAGAACACGTCGCCCGGGTAGGCTTCACGTCCCGGCGGGCGGCGCAGCAGCAGTGACACCTGACGATAGGCCCAGGCCTGCTTGGTCAAGTCGTCATAGATGATCAGCGCATCCTGGCCGCGATCACGGAAGTACTCGCCCATGGTGCAACCGGAGTACGGTGCGATGTACTGCAGGGCAGCAGTTTCCGAGGCGGTGGCGGCAACGACGGTGGTGTACTCCATCGCGCCGTTCTCTTCGAGCTTGCGAACGACGTTGGCGACGGTCGAGGCTTTCTGACCGACGGCCACGTAGATGCAGATCAGGTCCTGGCCTTTCTGATTGATGATCGTGTCAATGGCCACCGCGGTCTTGCCGGTCTGCCGGTCACCGATGATCAGCTCGCGCTGACCACGACCAACCGGCACCATCGCATCGATCGACTTCAGGCCGGTCTGCACCGGCTGCGAAACCGATTTCCGCCAGATCACACCCGGCGCCACTTTTTCGATCTTGTCGGTCAGCTTGTTGTTGATCGGGCCTTTGCCGTCGATCGGCTGACCAAGCGAGTTAACCACCCGGCCAAGAAGTTCCGGACCCACCGGGACTTCGAGGATGCGACCGGTGGTCTTGACCGTGTCGCCCTCACTGATTTGCTCGTATTCGCCGAGCACCACGGCGCCAACCGAGTCGCGGTCGAGGTTCAGGGCCATTCCGAAGATATTGCCCGGAAACTCGAGCATCTCTCCCTGCATGACGTCGGTCAGGCCATAGATACGGCAAATGCCGTCGGTCACTGAGACAACGGTGCCCTGAGTGCGCAGATCGGCGCTGATCGCAAGATTCTCGATCTTGCCCTTGATCAGTTCGCTGATTTC
>LBIU01000672.1 GCA_000987445.1 Candidatus Accumulibacter adiacens
ATCACGCAAACGGCGCCGACGATCAGGCTTTCTTCGAGCAGGGTCCATTTCAGGTTGTCGATCGCGCGCTCGATCAGTTGCGAACGGTCATAGACCGGAACGATCTCGGCCCCTTCCGGCAGGCCCGGCAGCAACTCTTCGATCTTGGCCTTGACGTTGGCGATCACGTCGAGCGCGTTCTGGCCGAAACGCGCCATGACGATCCCCGAGACCACCTCGCCCTCACCGTTGAGTTCGGTGATCCCGCGCCGCCCGGCCGGGACGATCTCCACGCGGGCGACGTCGCGCACCAGCACCGGCGTGCCGCCATCGCTCTTCAGCACCAGGGTCTCGATGTCGGCGACCCCCTTGAGGTAGCCGAGCCCGCGCACCATGTATTCCTTCTCGGCCAGCTCGACGACGCGCCCGCCGACGTCGCGGTTCGACTCGCGAATCACCTGCGACAGACGTGCCAGCGAGACGCCATAGCTGGCCAGCCGGTGCGGGTCGACAATGACCTGATACTCCTTGACGAAGCCGCCGACGCTGGCCACTTCGGCGACGCCGCCGGCCTTGGTCAGCTGGTAGCGGACGTACCAGTCCTGGACACTGCGCAGGTCGGCCAGCGATTGATCCTTGCCGATCAAGGCGTACTGGAAGACCCAGCCGACACCGGTGGCGTCGGGCCCGATCTGCGGCGAAACGCCCTGTGGCAGGTTGCCCTGCACCGAGCTCAGGTACTCCAGTACGCGCGAGCGTGCCCAGTAGATGTCGGTGCCGTCCGCGAAGATCACATAGACGTAGGAGGCGCCGAACATCGAGAAACCACGCACCACCTTGGCTTTCGGCACCGCCAGCATGGCCGTGGTCAGCGGATAGGTGACCTGGTCTTCGACCACTTTCGGCGCCTGCCCGGCGTAAGGCGTGAACACGATCACCTGCACGTCGGAAAGATCCGGCAGGGCGTCGAGCGGCGTGTTCTTGACCGCGTAGAGACCCCCGGCAACCACCGCCAGGGTGGCCAGCAGCACCAGGAAAACGTTGCGCGCCGACCATTCAATCAGCCGATCGAGCATCTCAGTGGCCCTCGTGACTTGCGCCGGCCTTCTCGATGCGGGTGATCACGAACTCGCCATCGCCCCGGTCCTCGAACTCGAAGCGCATCGGCGCACCTGGCGACATTCCTTTGGCGACCTCGGGGCTCGCCAGCCCGAACTCCATGGTCATCGCCGGCCACTGCAGTGCCGGAATCGGCTCGTGCGTGACCGAGGCGGTGTTCGACGCGATGTCCAGGGAGTCGATCGAACCCTGCGCCTGGTACCGTTTTGCCGCCGCCTTGGCCGCCTTGGCCGTCTTTGCCGCCTCTGGCGCCGTGAAAGCCGATAGGGCCGCCTTGAGATTGCTTTCGGCGTCGATCAGGAAGTTGGCCGCGGTGACCACTTCGTCGCCAGCCTCGATTCCTGCGAGGATTTCGACGGCCTCGCGTCCGCGCAGACCGATCTTCACCGGCTGCGGTTTGTACTTGCCCTCGCCCAGCACGCGCAGAACCACCTGCCGGTCGCCGGTATCGATCACCGCTGACGGGGGCACGGTCAGGCGGGCGGCCTTGCCGGCGGTGGCGATTTCGACGTGCGCGAACATGCCCGGACGCAGCATGCCGTCGTGATTCTTGAGTTCGAGCCTGACGGGCGTGGTGCGTGTCGCGGCGTTGAGGGTCGGATAGAGATAGGTGACCTTGGCTTCGAAG
>LBIU01000673.1 GCA_000987445.1 Candidatus Accumulibacter adiacens
GCCGGCCAGATCGGCCTCGACCAGCGCGCGGGTCCGGGCGCTGCTCCGGCGGCGCTGACCGGTACGCAACTGGCCACGCTTTCGGACAGCGAATTGACCGCCGCGGCCAACGATACGGCGGTGTTTGCGCGCGTCACTCCCGAGCAGAAGCTGCGCCTGGTGCAGGCGCTGCAGGCGCGTGGCGAGGTGGTGGCGATGACCGGCGACGGGGTCAATGACGCACCCGCCCTGCGTCGCGCAGACATCGGCGTGGCGATGGGCATCACTGGTACCGAGGTGGCCAAGGAAGCCTCGGACATGGTGCTCACCGACGACAACTTCGCCACCATCGCCGCCGCCGTCGAAGAGGGACGAGGGGTTTTCGACAATCTGACCAAGTTCATCACCTGGATCCTGGCGACCAACGCCGGCCAGGGACTGGTGATCGTCGTCGCGGTACTGCTCGCCCAACCGCTGCCGGTGCTGCCGGTGCAGGCGCTGTGGATCAACATGACCACGGCGGTCTTCCTCGGGCTGGCGCTGGCCTTCGAACCGAAGGAACCGAATCTCATGAACCGTCCGCCACGCGCACCCGGCTCGCCGATCGTCAATGGCGAGTTGGCGCTGCGTATCGCGATGGTCGGCGTGATGCTCCTGGTCGGCGCCTTCGGGCTCTTCGAGTGGGCCCTGCTACGCGGCGCCAGTGAAGAGCAGGCGCGCACCATCGCGGTCAACGTGTTTGCCGTCGGGCAGTCCTTCTACCTGCTCAACTGCCGTTCGCTGCGCTGGTCGATGTTCCGCCTCGGCTTGCTGAGCAACCCGTGGATCTGGGCCGGCATCGGCACCATGATGCTCGCCCAGCTCGCATTCACCTACCTGCCACTGTTCAACCACCTGTTCCACACCGCACCGATTGCCGCCTTCGACTGGTTGCCGATCATCGCCGTCGGACTGACGATCTACCTGGCGATGGAGCTCGAGAAGGCCTACCGGCGTCGCGGCAGGGCTCTGTCGCGATCCGCGCGAGCGCTGCGATGAACGGCCAGGCGGGGTACCCCTCATCAATCAACGCGGCGCGTTCCGGCTTGGCCGTTCGGCGCCCGGTCGCCGCCCCTACTGGAAGGACTCCCATGCGCAAGTTCTTGCTTTCCCTGGCCATCGCAGTCGCACCCAGCCTGTCGAGCGCCATCGAGGAACCCTCCTATGAAGTCGAGCGACGGATCGGCGACGTCGAGGTCCGGCGCTACGCGCCCTACGTTGTTGCGGAGGTGATCATCAACGCCCCGGCCGAGGAGGCCGGCAGCGAAGCGTTTCCGATCCTTGCCGGCTACATCTTCGGCAAGAACAAGGGCTCGACGAAGTTCGCCATGACCGCTCCGGTGACCCAGGCTCCGGCGCCGATGCGACTCGAAATGACCGCGCCGGTGACCCAGGCCGCTGCCCCGGGGGGCTATCGCGTGCAGTTCGTACTGCCCAGCGAGGTGACGCTCGACTTGGCCCCTGAACCGGATGACACGCGCGTGCAACTGCGCGAAGTGCCGGCAAGCACCGTCGCGGTGCTCCGCTACTCGGGCTTCTGGAGCCAGGCCAATTACG
>LBIU01000075.1 GCA_000987445.1 Candidatus Accumulibacter adiacens
ACCATCAGCGTCGTGATATCCCCGAATGGCGAGAAGGCGCCGCCGGCATTGGCCGCAATGACGATATTGATGCATGCAACGGTGATGAACTTCTTGTTGCTGCCGCCGACGGCGATCACCACCGTCGCCATCAGCAAGGCGGTGGTCAGATTGTCGGCAACCGGCGAGATGGAGAAAGCCAGCGCACCGGTAATCCAGAAGATGGTGCGCAGTGAGTAGCCTTGCGTCACCAGCTTGACGCGCAGCAGATCGAACACACCGCGTTCGTCCATGGCGTTGATGTAGGTCATTGCCGCAAGCAGGAACAGGAACAGTTCGGCGAACTCGAGCAGATTGTGACGTACTGCGATCTCCGCGGTATGCGTGTCGCCGTGCTGGGCATAGATGATCGCCACCAGCATCCAGATCATGCCCGCCGCGACGATCACCGGCTTGGACTTGCGCAGGTGCAAGGATTCCTCGGCAATGACCAGGCCGTAGGCGCCAAAGAAGACGGCCAGCGCCACGAAACCAGCCCAGTGACGGGTCAAGTCGAGCGCTGTAGACGGCCCGCCTTCGGAAGCGAGAGCGGCCAGGGGAGAGGCGGCTGCCATGACAGCCAGCAATACGCGGGGCAAGAACTGCATCATTCGATTCCTTTTCGTTGGCTGTCATGGACGGGCTGCTCGCTCGCGACCTACTTGCGGCATATCATGGACTGCTCTTCGGGGTGGTTTTTCGGTCAGCGCCTGCCCAGGCTGTACCTGACAAGTTGCGCGACGCCATCGACGTTCAACTTCTGCATCACTCGCGCCTTGTGCACTTCCACGGTCCGCGGGCTGATGCCCAATGCCGCGGCGATGTCGCGGTTGTGACCACCGGTCACGATCAGGTCCATGACTTCGCGTTCGCGCGGCGTCAGCGTCGCCAGCAGTTCGGCAAAGTGGCGGCGCCGCTCGCTCGCGTGCTGGCTGAGTTCATACTTCGACAGGGCATCGTCGATCGCGGCCGTGAGTTTCGCCTGATCGAGCGGTTTTTCCAGAAAGTCGCAGGCCTGGGCCTTGAAGGCCTCGCAGGCCGAGTCCACGTCGCCGTGACCGGTGATGACGATCACCGGCAAGCGGCTGTCGAGTTCGCGCAGCCGCCGCTGCAGAGCCAGGCCGTCCATGCCGGGCATGCGGATATCGAGCAGAATGCAGCCGCGCCAATCCGGCGACAAGGCCTGCAGAAAACTCTCGGCATCGGAAAAAATGGCCGTGCGGTAGCCGCGCAGGCTAAGCAGAAGACCGAGCGAATCGCGCACCGAGGCGTCGTCGTCGACGATGAAAACCGTCAAGTCAGGCATTTGCGCGAGCCTTTTCGAAAGGTAGCAGGAGCCGGAAGACGCCACGCGCCCCGATCTCAGCCCAAAGCTTGCCGCCATGCGCCTCGGCGATCGCCCGACTGATCGCCAGGCCCAGCCCGAGGCCACTTGACTTGGTGGAGTTGAAAGGCTCGAAGAGCCTGCTCACGGCATGACCGGAGAGACCCGGGCCGCTGTCCTCGACGCGGATGCAGATCCGGTCACCCGCCTCCGCCAGCGCCGAGACGTGCACCCTCCGCTCGCCGGGCGGTTGTTCGGCAACGGCGTCGAAAGCGTTCGCCAAGAGATTGCGCAGCACGACTGCGAGCTGAGGCCTGTCGGCCAAGAGGACGCCGTCCGGGACCGGTTCGAGGGTGAGTTCGATGCCGGCCTTGGCGGCGCGTCTGGTGAATGGCGCTGCCGCAGCGGCCAGCAGGCCTGGCAGCGAAACGACTTCGAGCTTGGTGGTGCCGGTGCGGAAGAAGTCGCGCAGTCGGCGCACCACCTCGGCGGCGCGATACGCTTCGCAGACCATCAAGCGGATGCTGCCTGTCAGGCGGTCACCTGTCTCGCCGCGCGCGAGGAGTTCTTCGCAGGCCGCTCCGTACGCAGACAAGGCGGTGAGCGGCTGGTTCAGCTCATGGGCCAGGGCGCCGGCCATCTCGCCAGCGGCGGCGAGGCGCAGGGTCTGGCGAAGCTCTGCGCTGATGCGCTGCTGCTCGTCGACCACCACGCCGATAAAGAAACCGGCCAGGACCAGCACCACGGTTACGGCCTGGATTTCCAGCACCGAACTTGCCGAAAAACCTTGCCAGTAGACAACGGCGATCAGCCCGATCTGGATCACCGCGGCGCTGAGCACGGCGCCGGCCAGGCCTTGCCGAGACGCGGCCCAGATGATTGGCAGAAAGAGCAGGTAGAAATACTGGAAGTCCGATTCGGCGCCGTGACCGACCGCCACCCACAAGGCCAACGCCGCCGCCAGCACATAGCCCAGCGTGTCTGGTCGCCAAAGCGTTACCCGCAGCAGTGCCCGACCGTGCTCGTCGAAGAGCATCCAGAGCAAGGGCATGGAGACCAGAATACCGACGCCGTCGCCAATCCAGAAGCGGCCAACCGCTTCGCTCCAGCCCGCCAACGGCACCAGACCGAGCGCCACCAGGGCCAGGACGAAGGCCATGCTGGTGAGCAGCGTACCGGCAACAACGACACTCGCCCAGCGCAGGAGGCCGAAACGATCAAGGAAGATGGTCGGGCTATGCAGCCGACGCCGTAGCGCCTCGCCGATGGCCCCGTAGCCGAGCGCCAGCATGAAGGCAATGACGACCGATGCCGGCAGCGATGCCGGCAGGCTGCGGACACCGATTTCGGCGAGCAATACCGCCAGCGCCAGCGCCAGCAGCACTGCCTGCCAGCCATGGCGCAGTATGAACACCAGGGCCAGCGCTGGCGCCGGATTCCACGGCGTGATGTACGGACCGTGCAACGGATGGAAGAAACTCATCCAGTCGAGCGCGACATAACCGCCGATCAACAGCAGGGCATCGATCCAGGACAGTCGGCTTGCGCTGATCATCGCTTCCTTCAGAGGGTTACCACAGACCCTCGGTCTGCGTCGGCAAGGTGTTTCGGGCCGCTCACCCGATAACCTACGTGAAACGCGTATTGTCGCTCATTAAACCGCGTTCCGGCGATGCCTGTACAGAAATCTGAGGCCCCCTGCCACTTACTTGAACACCGTACGCGTTTGCCCGCATTTTCAAGGACCATTGCCCTCCCTATGATGATGCGATGAATTGGGTGCGGCTCGCGCCACGCGTGCCGCTCGCGCCGGTTGCTCCGGTCACTGATTGTCGCCCTATCGAATCCGGTGATGGAGGGTCCCGTGTTCTACTCTGTGAGTGCCTTCGTGGCCTTGTTTGTTTTCTGGCTGCTGCTGTCGGGCTTCTACACACCGTTTTTCATCGGCTTTGGCGCAGTCAGCGCCCTGGGCGTGTTGCTCTTCGCACACCGCATGGACGTCATCGACCATGAAGGCCATCCGACGCACCTCGGCTGGCGCGCGTTGTTCTCTTACTGGCCGTGGCTGCTCAAGGAGATTGTCGTCTCGGCCTGGGACGTCAGCCGGCGCGTCCTCGATCCGCGCCTGCCGATCTCGCCGACGCTGGTTCGCTTCAAGCCGTCGCAAACCACCGAACTGGGCCTGGTCATCCACGCCAACTCGATTACCCTGACCCCGGGGACGATCACCGTCGAAGTCGAGCACGGCGAGATGCTGGTGCACGCCTTGAGCGCGGAAGGCGGCGCGGACCTGGCAGGCAGCGAGATGGATCGGCGCGTGACCACGCTCGAGGGATCCCACTGATGTTCTCTGCCGTCACCGTGTTTCTGTTGGTTGCGGTAAGTCTGGCTTTGCTGCGGGCAGTCCTCGGTCCGTCCGTCTTTGACCGCCTGTTGGCGACCAACGTCATCGGCACCTGTACGGT
>LBIU01000076.1 GCA_000987445.1 Candidatus Accumulibacter adiacens
TCTCCAGAAAAAAAGGAATCAAGATGACCAGCACAGTAACTCTCGGTGGCAAGCCGATTCAGGTTGACGGGAATTTCCCGCAGAAGGGTCAGACGGCCGCCGCGTTCACGCTGGTCGGCAGCGACCTCGCCGACGTTTCGCTGAGCGCTTTTGCCGGTCAGCGAAAAGTACTGAACATCTTCCCGAGCGTCGACACGCCGACCTGCGCGACGTCGGTGCGTACCTTCAACGAGAAGGCGAGCAGTCTGACCAACACCGTCGTGCTCTGTATCTCGGCCGATCTGCCTTTCGCGCTGAGCCGCTTCTGCGGTGCCGAGGGCCTCAAATCGGTGCGGACCCTGTCCACCATGCGTGGTCGCGAATTTCTCCAGGACTATGGCGTTGCGCTGAGCAACGGCCCGCTGGCGGGTCTCGCCGCGCGGGCAGTGGTCGTCCTCGACGGCGATGACCGGGTGCTGCACAGCCAACTGGTGGCAGAAATCAAGGACGAACCCGACTACGAGGCCGCGCTGCAGGCGCTTGCCTGAGACCTGTCTTGCACCGTCCAAGGCTCATCGTCACTTTCTGATCCGCTGCTGACCCTCGAAAATGCCGATACGCGACGACGCTGAACTGATTCAGCAGCGCCAGGGGATCCAGTCGATCGAAGTCGGCACGCGTCTGCTGCGTGCCCTGGCCGCCAGTCAGCGGTCGATGATGCTGCGCGACGTCGCCCGCAGCGCCGGCATGTCGGCAGCCAAGGCGCGTCGCTATCTGGTGAGCTTCATGCGCATGGGATTGGTCGAGCAGGATGCCAATACCGGGCGCTATGACCTCGGCGAGTTTTCGCTGGAGTTGGGACTGGCCAGCCTGGCGCGGCTGGATCCGGTGCGTCTGGCCGGACCGGTGCTCGACGATCTCTGCGAACAGATCGGCGCCACCGTCGCTCTGGCCATGTGGGGCAATCACGGCGCCACCTGCGTGCGCTGGGTGGAAGCGGGCGGCGCGGTGACGGTGACCCTGCGCACCGGCGTCGTGCTGCCGCTGACGACCTCGGCGACCGGGCTGGCCTTCTCGGCTTTCTACCGCTCGCCTTATCTGAAAAAAATGCTCGACGCCGAAGTGCAGGCCACCGCCGCTGCTGGCGGCAAGACGCCAGCGGCGGTGATGTCGGCGCTGACGCAGCAGCTCGAAGACATCCGCCGTAACGGCGTCGCGCGCGCGGCGGGCAGCATGACGATCGGCATCAACGGCGTCAGCGCACCGGTCTTCGGGCACACCGGCCGGATGGTCGCGGCGGTGACCTCACTGGGCATTGTCGGCAGTTTCGGCGTCGAACTGGACAGCTCGGTCGCGCGGGGGACGCGCGAAGCGGCGGCGACGCTGTCCAGACGTCTCGGTTACGGCAGCAGCGACGGCGTGGCAGGCGAGCACGCGGCAGCCGCTGTCAGCTCTGCGCCGTAGCCCCCGACGTCTGTGCCGGGCGCTTGCCGTGCCGCCTGTGGGGCCTGTTGTATCGCGCCTTCGATCACCACGCCGATGCCCGGTCATCCGCAGGGCAAACCGGCCGGCGAGGCCTGCGCCAACCTGACGGGCGACCTGCGCTGTCGCTTGTGGGGCCTGCCGGAGCGACCGGCGTTCTGCGCCGGCTTGCAGCCATCTGACGAAATGTGCGGCCAGGACCGGCAACAGGCGATCATCTGGTTGTCGGCGCTGGAGCGGGCAACGCGACCGTGAGTGCTAAAATGCACCTTTTTGTCGAAAGCACCCCGTGGATCCGCTCCTTCTGCTGAAAGCCCTGATTCTCGGTATCGTCGAAGGGGTAACCGAGTTTCTGCCGGTCTCGTCGACCGGCCACCTGATTCTTGCCGGCGCCCTGCTCGATTTCAACGACGAGCGCGGCAAGCTGTTCGAGATCGTCATCCAGTCCGGCGCGATGCTCGCCGTGTGCTGGGAGTTTCGCGCCAAGATCATGCAGGTCTTGCGTGGCCTGCCCAGTGACCCGGGCGCGCAGCGTTTCGCGCTTAACATCGTCGTGGCCTTCCTGCCGCTGGCGACCATCGGATTGCTCTTCGGCAAGACCATCAAGGCCTATCTGTTCAACGCACCGGTGGTGGCCACCGCCTTCATCGTTGGCGGCCTGATCATTCTCTGGGCCGAACGCCGCGAGCATCGCATCCGTGTCGAGTCCATCGACGACCTGTCGCTGAGCGACGCGGTCAAGCTCGGCTTTGCGCAGGCGCTGGCGCTGATTCCGGGGACTTCGCGCTCCGGGGCGACGATCATCGGCGGCCTGCTGTTCGGCCTGTCGCGTCGTACGGCCACCGAATTCTCCTTCTTTCTGGCCATGCCGACGCTGATCGGGGCGAGCATCTACCAGCTCTACAAGGAACGCGCGCTGCTCTCTTTCGACGATCTCGGGATGTGGGTGGTCGGCTTCGTGGCGGCGTTCATTTCGGCTTTCTGGGCGGTGCGCGGGCTGTTGCGCTATATCAGCACGCACGACTTTTCGATTTTCGCCTGGTACCGCATCGCCTTCGGGATCCTGATTCTCGTGACCTGGCAGTACGATTTCATTGCCTGGGGAGACCACTGAGTTGGCCGGCCCCCGCATCATCTATCTGCACGGCTTCTGCTCCTCGCCGGCGTCGTGGAAGGCGCGCCTGCTGGCCGAGATGCTGGCCGCAGCCGGCCTTGCCGACCGTTTTTCCTGCCCGCTGCTGTCGCCTATTCCGCGCGCTGCGATCGCCACCGTCGAGGCCATGCTGGATGACGATGACGCACCGACGACGCTGGTCGGCAGTTCGCTGGGCGGCTATTACGCGGCCTGGCTGGCCGAGAGGCGCGATCTGAACGCCGTATTGATCAATCCGGCGGTGATGGCTCCGACCCTGCTCGAGGGCCTGATCGGGACGCACGCCAATTACTACAGCGGTCGTCGCTTCGAGTTTGCGGTCGAGCACGCCGAACAGCTGCGCGCGCTCGACACGCCGGTGATCACGCCGTCACGCTACCTGCTGCTGGTCGAGACCGGCGACGAGGTGCTCGATTACCGGCTGGCCGTCGAGCGCTATGCCGGCTGCCGGCAGCTGCTCGTCGAGGGCGGTGATCACAGCTTCACCCGCTTCCCCGACTTCGTGCCGCAAATCCTTGAATTCTGTGGGTTACAATCGTAGTGATGCATGTTCTATATGAAGAAGAGGGCGCTTTTCGGACGGCCACTATTCTGGTCGACAACGACACTTCCTTACAGGTCGAGACGGCTTCCGGTAAGCGCAGCAAGATCAAGGCGGCCAACGTGCTGCTGCGTTACGGCGAACCGGCGCCGACGCTGCTGCTCGAACAGGCCGAGGCGCTGGCCACTGGAATAGAGCAGGCGTTTCTCTGGGAGTGTCTGGGTGACGGCGAGTTTTCTTTTTCTGATTTTGCCAACGAGTACTTCGGTCACGTCGCCACGGCGGTCGAGGCGTCGGCCTTGCTGCTGGCCCTGCATTCGGCGCCCGTATATTTCCATCGCAAAGGCAAGGGCCGCTTCCGCAAAGCGCCGCCCGAAATCCTGCAGGCCGCTCTTGCTGGTCTCGAAAAAAAACGCCAGCAGGCGCTGAGTATCGAGCGCATGGTCGGCGAGCTGAAGGCCTTCACCCTGCCGGCAGAGTTCGCGCCGATCCTCAGCCAGTTGCTTTACAAGCCCGACCGCAATCGCAGCGAGTCCAAGGCGCTCGAAGCGGCGTGCAGCGAAAGTGGCCTGTCGGCGCCGCATCTGTTGCAAAGGTGTGGCGCCATCCGCTCGCCGCATGACTATCACCGGCAGCGTTTCCTTTTTGAGTATTTCCCGCAGGGCACAGGTTTTGCACCCTGTGCGGCCCCCCCCTTGCCGAGCGGTCTGCCGCGCGCCGATGTGCGTGCCTTTTCGATCGACGACGCGGCGACCACCGAGATCGACGATGCGTTCTCGGTGCAGGCCCTGCCCGGGCTCGGCTGGCAGGTCGGCATCCACATTGCTGCGCCGGCGCTGGGCATCGCCCCGGGATCGCCGCTCGACGCGATTGCCCGCGAGCGCCTGTCGACGGTCTATTTACCTGGCAGCAAGATCACCATGCTGCCGGAAAAGGTGGTCGAGGGTTTTACACTCAGTGCTGGCCGTGACTGCGCCGCCATTTCGCTGTACCTGACGGTGACTCCCGAATTCGAGATCACCGCTTGCGAGTCGCGCCTCGAGACCGTCCCGGTGGTCGCCAATCTGCGCCATCACGACCTTGAACCGCTGTTCAACGAGGGCAGTATCGCGGCGGGTCTTTCCGAGTTTGCTTTTCGTGACGAACTGCTGACCCTCTGGCAGCTGGCCAATGCCTGCGAAGGCCGCCGCGGCAAGCCGTCGGCGACGCAGACCTTTCTCGACTACAACTTTCGCGTCCAGGGCGACCTCGCCGATGCTGACGCCTGCACGGTCGAGATCAGTGCTCGTCGCCGCGGCAGTCCACTCGACAAGCTGGTTTCCGAAATGATGATCGTCACCAACAGCACCTGGGGCGGTCTGCTCGCCAGCAAGGGCGTGACCGCCATCTATCGCATCCAGACGCCTGGCGGCAAGGTGCGCATGAGTACCTCGCCGCAGGCGCACGAGGGTCTCGGCGTCAAGCAGTATGCCTGGTCGACTTCGCCCTTGCGGCGCTATATCGACCTGCTCAACCAGTGGCAGCTGGTGGCCTATCTGAACGGTGATACGCCGCCTTTTGCCGCGCGTTCGGACG
>LBIU01000674.1 GCA_000987445.1 Candidatus Accumulibacter adiacens
TCGGCGCCGAGATCGGCCAGATGCAGGGTGGCCACTGGCCCGGGGAGTAGTCGGCTAAGGTCGAGGATGCGCACCCCGCGCAGCGGCGCGCCGTTCATCGCTCGGCCGCGCAGCGCTCGAGCCAGGCCGCATCCATGTCGATCAGCCCCCCCTTCTGCAGGGGCTGGTCCAGAAACTGACCGCGGAACAGCCATCCCGTCGTGCCGTGCTGATGTGACCACGGCGTTTCCCATTCGGCAACCCTCACCTGCACGCGCGTCACCTCGACGTCGCCGGGAAGTGACTTGGCAGCGGAGCCGGAAGCGGTCTCGTCAGCCGTGACTGCCGCCTGCTCCACACAAGGCATCGCGGCGGCCAGGCGTGCCCGGTCGGTAGCTGTATAGGCGGACGCCGGCTTGCCGATGCGTGGGCAGCGATCAAGCGGCCGCCGCTGCCGGTAAACCGCGGCAATCGAACCTTGCAGCCAATAGGTGGGCGCCTTCAGGATCCGACCGGCGCCGCCTTCGCGAAAGATCACGCAGTCACCAGGCTGCGGCCGGGCCGCCGCGGCGGATGTGCTCGCCGCTGGCGCGGCGTCGTCGGCGAGCGGCGACGACCCCAGCAATGAGGCGGCGATTGCGAACAGAGCGCACCTCACTCGTAGGTGCGCAGATCTTCGATCACCTTGCCGTCGTTGGCCAAGGTACCGGCAGCCTGGAAAGCGACCTCGGCACGCAGCTTGGTGAGCTCGCGAATGCTGGCCAGCACGGCCGTCTGCAGCGCGGCCGAAGGCTCGGCAACCTCGCAGTGCAAAGTCATCCGATCCTGACCACCGGCATTGTCCACCACCAGACGCGCGCGGCCAATTTCGCCGTGCCGCGCGACAAGCGCCGCGACCTGCGACGGGTGTACGAACATGCCCTTGACCTTGGTCGTCTGATCGGCGCGCCCCAGCCAGCCCTTGATGCGCACATTGGTCCGTCCACAGGGGCTGATACCCGGCAGCAAGGCCGAAAGATCGCCGGTAGCAAAGCGAATCAGCGGGTAATCGGGATTGAAACCGGTGACCACCACTTCGCCGACCTCGCCTTCGGCCACCGGATCGCCGGTGCCCGGGCGAACGATCTCGAGCAACACGTCTTCCTCGACGACCAGCCCCTCTTCGCTTGGCGTCTCATAGGCGATCAGGCCCAGGTCGGCAGACGCGTAGGCCTGGCGCACAACGATGCCGCGCGCGTTGAGCAGCTTGCGCAAGGTCGGCGGCAAGGCTTCGCCCGAAACCACCGCCTTGCGCAGCGAACTGACGTCGGCGCCGAGTTCGTCGGCCTTCTCGAGGATGATGCGCAGAAATGACGGTGTGCCGACGTAGGCCACCGGTCTGAGGTCGGCAATCGCCTGCACCTGCAACTCCGTTTGCCCGACGCCGGCGGGAAAAACCGGACAACCTAGCTGTTGTGCCGCGCCTTCGAGCATGAAGCCGGCTGGCGTGAAATGGTAGGAGAAGGTGTTGTGCACCAGATCGCCGGTCCGGAAACCGGTGGCAAACAGGACGCGCGCGAAACGCCACCAGTCCTGACCACCGCCCTGCGGCTCGTAGATCGGACCCGGCGAAGCAAAGACCCGCGACAAGCCGCTCATTGGCGTCGCCGTCAGACCACCGAAAGGCGGTGCCGCGCGTTGCAGTTCGCCAAGCGCGCTCTTGCGCGTCACCGGCAGCGTCGCCAGCGCTGCGCGCGAGTCGATGGCCTCGACCGCCACGCCAGCAAGCCGCTGGCGCCAATACGCAGACTTCGTTTTGGCTAGCTCGAGTTGCTGCGGCAGACGCGCCATCAGCCAGGCTTCACGTTCGACCGGCGAACGCGTTTCCAGAGAATCGTAGTAGGTCATGGAGGTCACTCACAGCTTAGGTCAGTTCTCGCCCGGCAGCGAAGAAACGCAGTCAGCGCGAGAGGAGAAATGGCCCGCCCGGCAGCCAGGCCACAAGACGGCCTGGCAGCGGACGGCCGGGCCGGAAGCTCAGGAAAGCCAGCGCTTGCGACGGCGATAGTGTTTGACGTCCTTGAAGCTCTTGCGCCCGGCCGAAGACAGGCCGAGGTAGAACTCCTTGACGTCTTCGTTGGCAGCCAGTTCCTTGGCTGCACCCTCCATCACCACGCGACCGTTTTCGAGGATGTAGCCGAAGTCCGCGTAGCGCAGCGCCATATTGGTGTTCTGTTCGGCGAGCAGGAAGGTCACGCCTTCCTTCTGATTCAGATCCTTGACGATGCCGAACACCTCATCGAC
>LBIU01000675.1 GCA_000987445.1 Candidatus Accumulibacter adiacens
GCCGCCGCGCAGGACCGCAAGGCCCTGGCGCGCGCGCAGCGCGAGTTGCAGCGGGCGGCGAGCGAGAAGCTGCCGGTGCTGGTTTTCATCCATGGCACCGGCTCCAATGGGCTGGGCAGCTTTGGTGACCTGCAGTCTGACGAGCGCGATCTGTGGAGCGTCTTGCAGCGCCATTTCCGCGGCGGGATCTACAGCTACGAGCATCGCACGCTCTCCGAGAGCCCGATCGAGAATGCTCTCGAGCTGCTGGCGGCGCTGCCCGACGGCATTCGGCTCAATCTGGTCTCGCACTCGCGCGGCGGCCTGGTTGCCGACCTGCTCTGCCTGCAGGACTTCGATCGCCTGATCGAGCAGTTCAAGTCCGATCTGCCAGGTACCGGCGACGCCTACGCGAGCGAAGCCGCCGCGCAGAGCGTACGCGGCGAACTCGACTCGGCGCATGCCGAGCAGCGTGTGCAGCTGCGCCAGCTGGCCAGCGTGCTGGCGGCGCGGAAGCTGGTCGTGCAGCGCTACGTGCGCGTCGCCAGTCCGGCGCAGGGGACGCGGCTGGCCAGCGGTAACCTGGACCTCTTTCTTTCCGGCATGCTGACCTTGATCGGGCAGGTGCCGTTCTTTTTCGGCAACCCCTTCTATTCGGCTTTCAAGCGGGTGGTTCTGGAAATCGCCCACAAGCGCACCAACGCCCATCTGGTGCCCGGCATCGAAGCGATGTTGCCGGACTCGCCGATGGCGCGTCTCCTGCGCGATGCCCCGGTGCGCGCCGGGATCGAGATGGCGGTGATCGCCGGCGACATCGAGGGCGGCAATCTGCTCAGGCGTCTCGGCGTCCTGCTCACCGACTACCTGCTCTTCGACAGGGTCGACAACGATCTGGTCGTCGATAGCGACTCGATGTTCGCCGGCATCGCGCCGCAGGCGCGGGCACGAGCGCTCTTCGATCGCGGTGCCGAAGTCTCGCATTTCCGCTATTTCACCAACCTCGACACGCGCCTTGCGCTGCGCGACTGGCTGGTGGCTGGCGAGGTCTTGCCGCTGGCGGCTTTCCAGCCGCTGCCGGGTCCCTTTGTGGACGGCGAGGTGGGCGCGGCTGAAGGCCGCAGGCGGGCTGTGTCGCCGGCGCCACCGCCGCGTCGTGCCGAGCTGCCGGTGGTCGTCGTGCTGCCTGGGGTGATGGGCTCGCACCTGTCGGTGAATGGTAGGGATCGGGTGTGGTTCGATCCGCTCGACATCGCCACGGGTGGCCTCGGCAAGATCGCCTGGGAGCGGTCCGGGGTCGAGGCCGAGAAGCTGTTCGACATGTTCTACAGCGAGCTCTGCGAGTTTCTCGCGGAAAGTCACCGCGTCGAGCGCTTCGCCTACGACTGGCGGCAACCGCTGGACGTGCTCGCCGAGCGCTTTGCCGAATTCCTCGACCGCTTGTTGCGCGAGACCACGCAGCCGGTGCGCCTGCTCGCGCACAGCATGGGCGGCCTGGTGGTGCGCGCCAGCATCCACAAGCGGCGCGCGGTGGTCGACAGGTTGATGGCGCGCGAGGGCGCGCGCCTGGTGATGCTCGGGACACCCAATCAGGGCGCCTACTCGATGGTCGAGAACCTCCTCGGCAAGGGCGATACGCTGCGCTCACTGGTGCGCCTCGATCTTGCGCACGACATGCGGGAGGTGCTGCAGATCGTCTCCGGTTTCCGGGGCGCACTGCAGTTGCTGCCGAAGCCTGGCTTTGTCGATAGCTTCCAGGGGCAGCCCGAAGGCGGTGACGGGCATCAGGATTTCTGGCGAGCCGGAAGCTGGGTCGGCTACCGCGAGAAAGTCTTCGACTTCTGGTTCGGCAACGGCAATTCGGCGACGCCGAACCAGCAACAGCTCGACGCGGCGAACTGGCTATGGACGCAGGACGGCGAGGCGACGCCGGCATTGCCCGAGGCCTATGCCAGCAAGGCGATCTATGTCTTCGGTGTGGCGCGCAATACGCCCTGCGGCATTCGCGAGGTGAAAGGGCGCCTGAAAATGGTGGGCACCAGCCAGGGGGACGGCACGGTCACCTGGGCGTCGGGGCGTATCGGCAATGTCGGCAGGCACTACTACCTGCCGGCCAAGCATGGCGATCTGCCGTCGACCCGCGCGTATTTCCCGGCGCTCGGTGAGTTGCTGAGCAGCGGCGTCACGGGTGGCCTGCTGAGCAGCCCGCCGGTGGTGCGTGGCGAAGAGCAGGCGCTGCCGGTGACCTACGACGCCGGACCGCCGACTCTCGACGGTGGCGAGGCGCTGGCGCGCGGCCTGCTTGGCGGTTCGCCGCGCAGTCGCGTCGCGGCGCGCCCGAAGCGCCGCCTGGAAGTCAAGGTCAAGGCCATGGACCTGCGTTTCCTGACCCAACCCGTGCTGCTCGGTCACTACGAGCAGGACCCGATTGCCGGTGCCGAGGCCCTGATCGATCGCGAATTGCTCGCTGGCGAACTCACGCAGCGTTACAGCCTCGGACTCTACGCCGGCCCACGTGGCGCGGCGAGCGTCGTCTTGCGCGTTCCCAACGAGCAGGAGCGCCGCCGTGGCAGTCTCACCGGTGCGATCGTCACCGGCCTCGGCGTCTACGATGGCAAGCTCAGCGTCGGCGACCTGACCGAGGCGGTGCGGGCTGGCGTCCTGCGCTACCTGCTGCAGGTGATCGACGTGCTCGGCAAGGAAGAACGCGAACTGCCGCTGGCCGCGCTGCTGCTCGGCTACAACTCCTCGGCGAATCTCTCGGTCGCGGCGTCGGTCGAGGCGCTGCTGCGCGGTGTCATGGAAGCCAACGCGCGCTTCTACGAGACCACCCGGCTCGACATTCGCGTCACGCGCCTGGATCTCGTCGAGCTCTATCAGGATACGGCGATCACCGCCGTCTACGCGCTGCGGCGCATGCCCGAGCGACTCGCCGAACTGAGCCGGCGCTATGACGTGGCGCTGGTTTGTCGGCCGCAGCTCGAACAGGGCGAAGGCCTGCGCCGACGCCTGTTCGACAGCGGCAATCCGAGCTACTGGCCACGGTTGATCGTCACCGACGCCGATCGTCAGGATCAGGGTTCGGCTGCTGCCTGCCTGCCGGGCGATGACGCCAGGGCCGGCGAAGCTGGCCAGGCGGCAGCGCTGCAGGCTTCGCCGCGGCAGCGCACGGCGATTGCCGAGCGCCTGCGTTTTCTCTACATCGGCCAGCGTGCGCGTGCCGAGTCGGTGGTTCACCAGCGCCAGCCCGGTTTGGTCGAGAAACTCGTGCGCCAGCAGATCCAGAGGCCGGTCTGGCGCGAGGACTTCGGGCGCGTGCTCTTCCAGTTGATGGTGCCGCACGACTTCAAGGACGCGGCGCGGCAGCTCGAGAGCATTGTCCTGGTGGTCGATGACTACACCGCCAACCTGCCATGGGAATTGATGTTCGCCGACGATCGGCACGCCGCCGGTGAGCAGTTGCCGCTCGCCTTGCGCACCCCCGTGGTGCGCCAACTCGCGGCCATGCAGTTCCGCCGCCAGGTGCGGCAGGGACTGGAGCGCAAGGCCTTCGTGGTCGGCAATCCGGCGGTCGAAGGGTTCGCCGCGGCTTTCCCGGATCCCCGCCAGCCGGATGCGCTCGATCCACCACCGCTGCCGGGCGCCGAGGAGGAGGCCTACCAGGTGGCCGCCATTCTGCAGGGTCTTGCCTATCAGGTCGTTGCCGAGATCGGCAGCGACCGCCGCGCATCCGACGTGCTGACCCGGCTCTACCAGCAGCCGTACCGGCTGCTGCATATTTCCGCGCACGGCGTTTTCGACCAGCAGCACGTCGATGGCCGCCGCCGCTCGGGGGTCGTTCTCTCCGACGGCCTGTTGATTACCGCCGCCGAGATCCGGGCCATGGAAAGCGTGCCCGAACTCGTTTTCCTGAGCTGCTGCCACCTCGGCAAGGTGGATACCGGCAGCGCGGACGAGGGCAGCAAGCAGGGTGCCGAGCGCACGCTGCGTGATGGCAACCTGTTGGCCGCCAGTGTCGCCCGCGAGTTGATCAACATTGGCGTGCGCTGCGTCGTGGTGGCCGGTTGGGCGGTAGACGACAGGGGCGCGATGATTTTCGGCAAGGCCTTCTACGAGAGTCTGTTGCTCGCCGGCCGGCCCTTCGGACAGGCCGTCTTCGAAGCCCGGCGGGCGGTCTGGCAGGCCAATCGTGAAGACATCACCTGGGGTGCCTACCAGGCCTACGGCGAACCGGCTTGGCTGGCCGAGCCGCGTCTGTCGGGCCAGGCCGCGACAGCGGTCGCCTATGTTTCTCCGGACGAGCTGCTCGACGAGCTGTCCAGCCGCCGCGCGGCGCTGTCACGGGCCAGCGAGCGGCAGACCACGCGCGAGCTTGAGGCGCAGGTGAGCAGCATCGAGACCTTGCTCGATGAGCGTTGTCCGGCCGGCTGGTTACGGCTACCGGCCGTACAGTCGGCGCTGGCCAGGGTGTGGGCTGACCTCGGTGATTTCGCCAGGGCGCGGGCGGCTTACCTCGAGGCGATTCAGTCCGAAGACGGCGACGGGCAGGTCGCGATACGTGACATCGAACAGTTGGCGAACATCGAGGCGCGCCTTGGGGAGCAGGACGAAAGCGACGAGCGCGACGAAAAGGACAACAGGGCGCTGCAGCTGATCGACAGCGCGCTGGAGCGTCTGCGCAGTCTCGACGCCCTGGTCTCACAGCCGGCGGGCGCGGCGGCTGCCGGCCGGGTAAATGGCGAACGTTGCGCACTGCGTGGCAGTGCGGCCAAGCGCAAGGCGCACGTGTTTGCACGCCGGGCGCTTGCCGCCGACGCGGGGACGGGAAGGGGGTCTGAAAAAGGCCGGGCGGCCAGCAAAGCAGCGCTCGCGCAGATGGCGCAGGCCTTGCGCGACAGCGCTGGTTTTTACGGGCAGGGCGAGGGACGGCCGGGCGATGCGGCTTTTCGCTCGTACAACGCGCTCAACCGGCTGGCGATCGAGGCGCTGTTGGCGCCGGCCGACGGCGAGCGGCAAGAGACGGATGAGGTGGCCAAGGCGGCCAGCGAACAGGGCATTGCTCTGGCGCGTTACTGCCGTTCCGTTGCCCGCGACGCGTACGCACACAGTGCCGATTTCTGGGACGCGATGCGCGAGCCCGAGTCGCTGCTCGTCGAGCGTCTACTCGATGCCGGGCTGATGCGCGCAGGTGAGGTCGGCCAACGGACGTTCGACGAAGTGGCGCGCGCTTACGACGAAACGCTGTCCACGCTGTGCCTCAAAGCGAAGCAACTCGACTCGGTGCGGGCGCAGATTTGCCTGTTGTCGAGATTCTGCGAAGCGCGCGCGCTCAGCCACGGCGACGGTGACGGTGACGGTGACGGTGGCTGGCTGCTGGCGGCCGGCCGACTGATCGACCTTGCCGAGCGCATTCGTCCCGGGGCATGCTAGCGAAGCGATCGTCAGATGTGCAACGCCGATTTTCCATCAACCATCCTTCAGAAAGGATAGCCATGTCCGAGAAGTTCCTCTCTTGCCTGTCAGTCCTGGTCTTCGTCAGCTTGCTCACGGCTTGCGCCGGCGCCAGCCGGCAGCCGGGGGAAATGGAGATTCGTACCGGCGTCGTCGAACAGATCCTCGAGGTCCAGTTGCCGAGCAATCATCATCCCGGCGTCGGTGCGGTGGTCGGTGGTCTTGCCGGTCTCGGCGTTGGCAGCCTGATCGGTGCGGGCAGCGGTCGCGACGTGGCGATGATCGCGGGAAGCATCGGCGGCGCGCTCGCCGGCAATGAAATCCAGAAGAAATATGAGCGACCCATCCCCGGGCAGCAGATCGTCGTGCGCACCGCCAGCGGCGTCCTGATTTCGGTCACCCAGGCCGGCGTCTCGGGTTTGCGCAGGGGACAGCTTGTCTACGTCGAGGG
>LBIU01000676.1 GCA_000987445.1 Candidatus Accumulibacter adiacens
ATGAAAGCGATGGCCACCGCTTCGATGGTCGGCGAGGCAAAATAGGCAAAGCTCGCGTCATGACTCGAAAAACCGCCGAGCCCCATGGTGGCGAACATGTGCATGATGGCATCCTGGGCACTCATTCCCGCCCAATAGTAGGCCAGCGCGCAGCAGATGGAGAGCAGCGAATAGACGATCCACAGGCCCTTCGCCGTTTCGGCGATGCGTGGCGTCATCTTGGTGTCCTTCATCGGCCCCGGCGTCTCGGCCTTGAACATCTGCCGGCCGCCGATGCCGAGCAGGGGCAGGATGGCGACGGCGAGAACGATCAAGCCCATGCCGCCAAGCCAGACCATCTGCGTTCGCCACAGGTTGATCGATACCGGCAGGTCGTCCAGGCCGCTGAGGACGGTCGCGCCGGTGGTCGTCAGTCCGGACACGGCTTCGAAATAGGCGTCGGTGAAACTGAGCTTGAGTTCGAGAACCAGGGGCAGGGCGGCGTAGATCGGCAGCAGCGTCCACACCAGCGCAACCATCAGGAAACCGTCACGAATCGTCAGGTCGCGGGTCTCCCTGCGGGTGGCATACCACAGGCCGGCGCCGGTCGCCACGGTGAGCAGAACCGCTTCATCGAAAGACGCGAAAGCGCCATCGTCGAGCAGCCAGGAAACGCTCAGCGGCAGAAGCATGGTCAACCCGAACATCAGGATCACCAGCGAGAGCACCCGAACCACCGGGTAGAAGCGTTGCATGCCGGCAGCTCAGAAGAAGTGGAAGCCAACCTCGAACAGTTTTTCGACCTGCTTGACCACCTTCTTGTCGATGCAGAAGACGATCACGTGGTCGCCCGTCTCGATGACGACGTCCTTGTGAGCGATGAGCACCCGCCCGGTCTGCTTCTTCGCCCCCAGGCGGAAGAAGTTGAAGTCCTCGGTCTCGCCGAGGTCGCGCACGATGGCCGCAATGAAGGCGCCGTGGATGACCGGCAGTTCGCCGACGCGTCGGCCGACCGCACGCGAGTTCTTCTGGTCGCCGTGGGCGACGATCTCGAGGGCTTCGGCGGCACCGCGACGCAGGCTGTGCACCTGCACGACATCGCCATGACGGACATAGGTCAGCAGGGTGCCGATCGAGACCTGTGCCGGCGAAATGGCGATATCGATCGGCCCGCCCTGCACCAGCTCGGCGTAGGCCCGCCGGTTGATCAGGGCCACCACACGCTGACAACCCAGGCGCTTGGCCAGCGACGCGCCCATGATGTTGTCTTCGTCGGCATTGCTCAGGGCGAGGAAGAGTTCCATCTCCTCGATGCCCTCCTGTTGCAGCAACTCCTCGTCGGTGGCGTCGCCATTGAGGACCAGCACCGACTTCAGCGAGTTGGCCACGAACTCGGCCCGGCGGCGGTCGACTTCGATCAGTTTGACCTCGCACTTGCCCTCCAGGGCCTGGGCAACGCGATGGCCAATGTTGCCGCCACCGGCAATCATCACCCGCCGCACGGGCTCCATCGAGCGCCGCAACTCGCGCATCACGGTGCGGATGTGTTCGTCGGCAGC
>LBIU01000677.1 GCA_000987445.1 Candidatus Accumulibacter adiacens
CGCTTGGGTGTCGATCGGGCATCGGGCGACCGCCCCTCAGACGATCCATCGGCAGCGCCTTCGGCTCGCGCGGCAGGCTGCCGCTGGTCCTGCTGGCGGGGAGGCCCGCCCGGGCGTGGGCCGGTCTTGCGTTGCTCCGGTCGACGGCCTTGCCCGGAGGAATTCTGGCGCTTCTCCGGTTGCCCTGGTAGCCGGTCCGAATTTCGATCGGACTCACGGTTTCCCGGAGCGAGGGTAATCTCGAGCTCGATGATTTCATCCCATTGCGGATCGCTGCGATCGCGTTCGGGGATGGAGAGAAGCTCACGGAGCCGGCGACGCGGATCCTGGGGAGGTGTTTCGTTCATTGCTGCATTATGACTCACAGCGCGGCTATCGTCCAACAACAAGCTTGTCCAACCGCAAGGCCTTGGGCTCTGCGAACAAGCGATCGGTGGCGGGGTCAGCCATCGCCGCCGGCCCCGGCACCCGCAGGAGTGCGCCGATGCACGACCGCGCTCAAGAAAAAGCCCGCCGACAGCGGGTCTTCTTTCGCGGAGCAGCGGACCTGCTCGAAGCCTAGTCGCCAGCCACGGCCCATTGCGCGTGGCAAACGACCGGCGCCTAATGCGCGGCCCGAAGGCTGGCGGCAAAGGAGCTTTCCATCTTTGCCGGGAACTCGAAGCGGGCAAAGGCGCGGTGGATGTCGGCGTCGTTCACGCCGCTACTGGCGTCCTGAAAACGAATCCCCAACTGATGACCGTTGGCAGCCAGCGTCGCGAACGCGAAACGCCAGCGCTGTGCTTCGGCCAGACGTTCACGCAACTCACGCTCATTGCTGATTTCAACCCCAGCCGCTTTCAGTGAATCCAGAAACTCGTCGAAAGACTCCGTGCTCACGCTACCCATTTTGCTCTCTCCTGTCGAAGGTTCGTTTTTCCGTCCCGCCCATGCAGCGCATAACGCTCGCCTGGGGTCGCGGTTGACAGGAATCAACAAAGAAAACCGGCCACCTCGGCCAGCGCAAGCCCTGGCCGGGAATAACAGGGCCGTAGCGGCCTCCGGCAAGGCCCTCTCTGGCCGCAAGACGAGCGCGACCGGCGCGTCTCCGACGATTGACGGCCACCCGGAAGGTCACGAGCCTTAGTAGTGCGGCGGGATTTCTTCGTCGGCACTGCGCTTCTCGCTGGCCGGCGGAGCGTCCTGCAATTGCCGATAGAGGTGGCGCAACTGCTGCTGCAAGAGATCGATCTGTTGCTGCTGTCGATAGACGGTCATATTCAGCGCCTCGACCAGATCTTCGCTAAGGCTTAGTCGCACTTCCAGTTCGGCGAGGCGATTTTCCAAGTGTGACTCCGCTGTGTCTGTGGTCCCGGATGGGGAAATTTGACCGACGACTCGCCCTTCCGGGCACGCGAAGCGGGCCAGAGGGACAGCCACCAGGCTAGGCACCGCGCCGCCATCCTCTGACAGCGGCTTGCGTGGTCGCCGGCTCCTGTTGCTCCAAGCCGCTGCGCGCGGCGCTGAGCTTGGCAGAATCGGCTGTCTTCCTGAAGGACATGGTATTGAGAATAGGCGTCAACTCGTCCACTGGGTAGGTCAATGGCACCATGGTCTCACCAACGCGGGTAAATACGCCGACCTGACTGGGATTGGCACTGAACAAGACGTGGTGATTGTCGATACCATCGACATTCAACCACAGGGTGTCCTCGCGGTCGATTGGCGTGTGGCCAACGATGAAGGGTGTCTCCCGGTCGAGGTTCAGGTTCTTTCTGAAGCGCTTGACATCGCGGCGGCTGTAACCTTGCGGTCGATTGGCCTTTTGCAGACGGTTGTTGATCAATTCGAGGACCAGTTCCGGTCGCTGGTAGAGCTGCACCAGCAT
>LBIU01000678.1 GCA_000987445.1 Candidatus Accumulibacter adiacens
GCCCGAGAGGCGACGGACGTAATCCGCGCAAAACCACAAACGCCAATGATGAGCGTTTCGCAATGGCCGCTTAAGGCCTGCTGAGGATGTAGCCGTCCAATAAACAGAATGGCTATCGGTGGGGGCTTCGGCCCCCACCGTCATTTCAACCTCTGCACTTCGACGGGCTTGCCGTGCCTGATCTGGTCGGTCGCGACCGTGGCCTCCCAGGCCGGCAGTGGCCGTCCCTGCCCTGCGATATTCCTCTCCGACGCCGCATTTCGCGCCGCCCGCACTTGCGGAAATGCGGACGAATCACGGTATATTGTCGCTACACATCTTCTTTACCGGAGGCTCATACATGAAAGCTGGCGGTCTATTTGCGTTTCTGGGATCTGGCTTGCCCTTGATCACGACGCTGCGCGGCTACCGCCTCGCATGGTTGAGCAAGGATTCCATCGCCGGACTGTCGGCATGTATCGTCTCGATTCCTTCGGTGATCGCCTATGCCGAACTGGTACACCTGCCGGCGATTACCGGCCTGTACGCGGCGCTGGCAGCGGCCATTGGCTACGCCCTGTTTTCCAGTTCGCGGCACGTCATCGCCGGACCGGATGCGGCGATCGGACTGCTCGCCGGTTCGGCGATCCTGCCCCTGTCGGGTGGTGATCCGGAGCGCATTGTCGTTCTGGCGGCAGTGCTCAGTATCCTTTCGGGTGTGGTGCTGATTCTCGCTGCGCGACTCAAGCTCGGCGTGATTGCCGATCTGCTCTCCCGGCCGGTGCTGATCGGCTACCTGAACGGCGCTTCGCTGGTCCTGATCGCCACGCAGCTAGGCAAGATGTTCGGCATCAAGACCGAGGGCGAGGAGTTCTTCCAGATCGTCTTTACGGTGTTTCAGAAGTTGTCGGAGACGCACCTGGCGACTTTCTTCTTCGGTGTCTTGTTGGTGGCCCTGCTGGTGGCCCTGGCGCGCTGGTTGCCGCGCGTGCCGGGGGCGCTGGCCGTCTGTGCGGTGGCGATCGCCGCCACCTTCGTTCTCGATCTGGGCAGCTACGGCATCGCCCTCGTCGGCGAGGTGCCCTCGGGATTGCCGCAACTGGCGATTCCCAGGATTGGCTGGGCGGACATCGCGGCGCTTGCGCCGGCGGCCGTGGCGATCGCCTTTCTCGCCTTCTCGGACGGCATTCTGCTGGCGCAGACCTTTGCCGAGAAGAACGGCTACGAAGTGCGCCCGAACAGCGAGCTGGTGGCCCTGGGTTCGGCAAACATACTGGCCGGGTTGTGGCAGGGCTTCCCCGTTTCGGCCAGCCAGTCACGGACCTCGATCGTCGATTCGGCCGGTGGCATGACGCAGGTGGCGCAACTGATTCTCGCCGGCGGTCTGCTGTTGTTCCTGTTCTTCCTCACCGGCTTGATCGCGCTCCTGCCAAAGGTGGCCCTGGGGGCGATCCTGATCGTCACTGCCATCGGCATGCTGGAAGTGGCTTCGCTCAAGGGTTTGTTCAAGATCGATCGTGTCGAGTGCGGTATCGCCGTGGGCGTCACCGCGGCGATACTGCTGGCGGGTGTCGTGCCCGGGATCATTCTCGGTCTGCTGCTGTCGCTGACCACGGTGCTGGTCCAGGTTTCGCGTCCCCGTGACGCGGTGCTCCGCCGCCTGCGCAGCGACGGCAAGTTTCACGACTGCCTCGAGGACGAGGAAGCGGAGAGCGTGCCGGGTGTGCTGGTCTATCGCCTCTACGCGCCGATGATCTTTGCCAACGCCAGGCACGTCGTGAACCGTCTGCGCACGCTGGTCGACCAGGCGGAGCCGCCGGTCAAGTGGCTGGTCATCGACGCCCAGGCGATCCACGACATGGACGTCACGGCCGCGCAGCGCTTTGTGGAGCTGCATCGGGAGCTGGTTGCCAGGGGTGTTGACGTCAAGATCGCCGATGCGCCGCGGCCGTTCCGGGAGGAACTCGCCAAGGTCGGCCTGTCCGAGGAAATTGGTGGCGCGGACTTCTACGTTTCCGTCAAGCAGGCAACCCAGGCCTTCGAGCGCCAGATCGTTGCCTCGAACGAGGACTCCGGTCCCGCGCCAGCCTAGGCGACAACGTCCGCCCGCTTGCCGTCAGCGGAGGCTGCCGATTCAGCGGCCTCGCGTCGGCAGGACATCGCGAAGCAGGCGGGCGGCGTCGCGGATCATCGTTTCGGTGCTCTGCCAGTCGACACAGGCGTCGGTGACCGAGCAGCCGTATTTCAGCTGTGACAGGTCTTCGGGAATCGGCTGGTTGCCGGCGACGAGGTTCGACTCGACCATCATGCCGACCAGCGACTGGTTGCCCAGGCGCACCTGATTGACCACGTCGGCCATCACCAGCGGCTGCAACTCGGGCTTCTTGTAGCTGTTGGCGTGCGAGCAGTCGATGACGATATTGCCCGGCAAGCCGGCCTTGAGCAGCGCCTGTTCGGCCATCTGCACGCTGACCGTGTCGTAGTTCGGGCGGCCGTCGCCGCCACGCAGGACCAGGTGCCCGTAGCCATTGCCGCGCGTACGCACGATCGAGGTGCGTCCCTGGCCGTTGATGCCCAGGAAGCTGTGCGGCCGCGAGGCCGAAAGAATGGCGTTGATGGCAATGGCGACATCGCCGTTGGTGCCGTTCTTGAAGCCCACCGGAGTGGACAGGCCGGAGGAAATCTCACGGTGCGTCTGCGACTCGGTGGTCCGCGCGCCGATCGCCGTCCAGGCGATCAGATCGCCCAGGTACTGCGGCGAGATCGGGTCGAGAGCCTCGGTTCCGGCGGGCAGGCCGATTTCGGCGATCTCGCGCAGGAACTCGCGTGCCTTCTGCATGCCCTGATCGACGCGGAAGGAATCGTCCATGTCCGGGTCGTTGATATAGCCTTTCCAGCCGGTCGTGGTGCGCGGTTTTTCAAAGTAGACACGCATCACCAGATACAAGGAATCGCTGACCTCGTCGGCGAGCGCCTTCAGGCGGCGCGCATAGTCGAGGGCAGCGACCGGGTCGTGGATCGAGCACGGTCCGACGACGACAAACAGGCGCCGGTCACGGCGGTCGAGGATGTTGCGCAAGACCTCGCGGCCGTTCATCACCAGGCCTGCGGCGACCGGCGAGAGCGGCAGGCGGGCGTGGATTTCCTCGGGTGAAGGCATGGCGTCGAAGGCGCTGACGTTGATGTTGTCGATGTCGAAATGGGTCATGGTTTTGGCAGGCGGCTCAGTTGATGAATCATGTCCTTGACCGCTGCGACACGGTCGGCAAGCGTCGCGCAGTGGCGTTTGAGAAGGAGCTTATCGGGCCCGGAGAGACGGTAGTTTCGGTCCCTCTGAATCAGATTGATGATGCACAGCGGGTCGATCGGTGGTTCGGCTTCGAATTGCACGACGATCTGTTCAGCAGTGGCGTCGAGCTTGCTCACCCCGAGCGGCTTGCAGAGCAGGCGCAGGCGGTGGCTGTCGAGCAGCGCGCGGGCCTGTGGCGGCAGCTCGCCGAAACGGTCGACCAGTTCTTCCTGCAGCTCGCCGATGTCGTCGCTGGTGCTGCAGTCGGCCAGGCGCTTGTAGAGCGCCAGCCGCTGCTGGACATCGGGCGCGTAGTCGTTGGGCAGCAACGCCGGGGTGTGCAGATTGATCTCGGTGGCAATGGCCAGCGGCTGCAAGAGGTCTGGCTCCTTGCCCTGCTTGAGTGCTGCGACGGCGCGGTTGAGCATCTCGGTAAACAGGTTGAAACCGACTTCCTGCATCTCTCCGGACTGGCTGTCACCGAGGACTTTGCCGGCACCGCGGATTTCCAGGTCGTGCATCGCCAGGTAGAACCCGGCGCCCAGCTCATCCATCATCTGGATCGCCTCCAGGCGCTGCCTGGCCTGCTTGTTGAGCGCTGCGTCGTCGTGCGTCAGCAGGTAGGCATAGGCCTGGTGGTGCGAGCGGCCGACGCGGCCGCGCAGCTGGTGCAACTGCGCCAGCCCGAACTTGTCGGCGCGGTTGATGACGATGGTGTTGGCGTGCGGGTTGTCGATGCCGGTTTCGATGATTGTCGTGCACAGCAGGACATTGGCGCGCTGTTGCGTGAAGTCGCGCATCACGCGCTCCAGCTCACGTTCCTTCATCTGGCCATGGCCGACGACGATGCGCGCTTCGGGCAACAGCTTTTCGAGCTTGTTGCGCATGTTCTCGATGGTGTTGACTTCGTTGTGCAGAACGTACACTTGACCGCCACGCTTGAATTCGCGCAGCAGCGCTTCGCGGATGATGCCGTCGGAGAAGCGGGTGACGAAGGTCTTGATCGCCAGGCGCTTCTGTGGCGCGGTGGCGATGACCGAGAAGTCGCGCAGGCCTTCGAGCGACATCGCCAGCGTGCGCGGGATCGGCGTCGCGGTCAGTGTCAGCACGTCGACTTCGGCGCGCAGCGCCTTCAGCGCCTCTTTCTGGCGGACGCCGAAGCG
>LBIU01000679.1 GCA_000987445.1 Candidatus Accumulibacter adiacens
GCCGCACGCAGCGCGGGCACCTCCTCGCGGTAGGTTGCCTTGTCGATCTTGTGTCCCAGCTCGGCCGATTCAAACATTCGTTACCTCCTCCTTCAAGTCACCCCACAAAAACTGGATTGCCGCCAGTGCCGCCAAGCCAGCCGTCTCGGTACGCAGAATACGCGGTCCGAGTCGTAGTGACAAAAAACCGCAGCGCGACGCCAGTTGCATTTCCTCGGCCGCCAGCCCGCCCTCGGCACCGATCAGCAGTTCGATACGCGTACCCGCGACCGGCGTCGGTACGCTGCTCAGCGCGCGCCCGGCAGCCGGCGCCAAGAGCAGGCGCAGGACATCCGGCTCGGGCCCCCGCCGCAGCCAATCCTCGAGACTCTCCGGCGCCACGACTTCCGGCAGTCGATTTCGTCCGCACTGCTCGCAGGCCGCGGCGACGACGGCACGCCAATGCTCGAGCCGGCGCAAGGCGCGCTGATCGGCGAGGCGCACCACGCTGCGCCGCGAGATCACCGGCACGATACGCTGGGCGCCAAGTTCGACGGCTTTCTGCACCGTCAGATCCATTTTTTCGCCCGCCTGCAGCGCCTGCACCAAGGTGATCGCCAGCGGCGATTCACGCTCGACGGGCGAGCATCCGAGCACCTCGACACTGACTCGCGAACGCTCGACAAGCACTATTCGCGCCGAATATTCCCCGCCCGCGCCGGTGAACAGCGTCAAGGCAGCGCCGCTTCGCAGGCGCAAGACCTTGCTCGCATGATGCGCCACGCGCTCGGGCAGATCGGCGCGCGCGCCAACCGCCAGCGGGATCGGGCAATGAAAACGGGGATCATTCACCATGCTATTATAAAAGCTTACCTTTTGGACGGTCGTTCTTTGGAGGCAGGTTTGTCATGGCGCTCAATACACCGGTGTGTGACTTCGGCTGGCGAGCAGTAGATTTTGAACTCGCAGACAGCAGCGGATCAAGGCACACCCTTGACTCGCTGCGGGGCCCGCGCGGCCTGCTGTTGATGTTCATCTGCAACCACTGCCCCTATGTCAAGGCGATCATCGATCGCATCTGTCGTGACGCACGCGAAGTGCAGTCCCTGGGCATAGGGGTCGCCGCGATCATGAGCAACGACCCCAGCGAATACCCCGAGGATTCCCTTGAAAACATGCAGCAAGTGGCACGCCAGCTCAATTTTTCCTTCCCCTACCTCTATGACGCGACGCAGAACGTCGCCCGCAGTTACGCCGCGGTCTGCACGCCGGACTTCTTTGGTTTCAACGACCAGCTGGAACTGCAGTATCGCGGGCGCCTCGATGCCAGCGGTCGTCTGCCGGCAGCAGCCGACGCTCGACGCGAACTGCTGGAAGCTATGCAGATGATCGCCGAGAGCGGACAAGGACCGCGCGAGCAGGTCGCCAGCATCGGTTGTTCGATCAAATGGCGCGCCTGATTGACGATGAACGGTATCGATAGCGCGGTCGGACTGGCGGCCGCCGACAGCGAACTCAAACGGATGCTCGACGGCGTCGTCGCGCTGGTCCGCGAAGTGGCGCAGCGCGAGATCATGCCGCGCTTCCTGCGCGTCATTGACGATCAGCGCAAGGACGACGGTTCCTTCTGCTCGGAAGCCGATCTGGCTGCCCAGCACTTCCTGCATGACCGCCTGCTGGAGATCCGCGACTGCCCGATCATTGGCGAAGAGATGACGCCAGCGATACAACACGAGGCCTGGCATGGTGGCAGCAACGACCAAGACGGGCTATGGTGCATCGACCCGATCGACGGCACCACGAACTTCATCAATGGTCTGCCCGTCTTTGCCGTCTCGGTGGCCTGGATACGCGAGCGGCGGACACGCCTGGCGGTGACCTACAACCCGATCACCGACGAAATGTTCTACGCCCGCGAAGGCAACGGCGCCTACCTCAATGGCCGCCGCCTGCCGCTGCGCGAGGTCACCGCCGACATCGGGCGCGCCGTCGGCGGCGTGGACTTCAAGCGCATCCCGAAGCCACTCGCCGATCGCATTGCCGTCAACCCGCCGTTCTACTCACAGCGCAACTTCGGCAGTTCGACGCTCGACTGGTGCAACCTCGCCGCCGGCCGTCTCGACCTCTACCTGCACGGCGGCCAGAAGCTCTGGGACTACGCGGCTGGCAGCCTCATCCTGCGCGAAAGCGGCGGACAGGTGTGCACCCTGAGCAACGACGACTATGACGCGGAAGACGTCTGGCGCCGCTCGGTGATCGCCGCGCTGAACCCGACGGTGTTCGAAACCTGGCGCAACTGGGTACGCCAGAATAGCGTACCGGTAGCGGCCACCAAGACAGCCGTCGCAAGGTAAGCGGCGACCGAGCGGGG
>LBIU01000680.1 GCA_000987445.1 Candidatus Accumulibacter adiacens
CCTGCAGCGTCATGGTCGCCCGCGCTCCGCGCAGGTGGATCGACTCGACAATGACTTCCTGCCACAGCAAGGGCAGCAGGGCGACTTCTACCCGCGCCGACGAAAAGCTGAGGAATTCCGCTGCGCTGTCCCGGGCCGACAAACTGCTCGCCGGCAGGTCGATGGCCAGCCCTGGAAAGAACGACAGCGCGAGATCGCCGTTCAGCTGCAGCGTGCGGCCGCTGTGCGCCCTGACCGCTTCTTCGATCTCCGGCTTGTAGCGATTGACATCGAACAGCGCGATCGAGAGGGCAATGGCCAGCGTCAGCAGTGCCAGCGCAGCGGCAGCGACGAGCAGCAGGCGCCGCCGCGCGGCGGCCCCACCGCTGCGATCAGCGCTCAACGCCCGCGGCTCAGCCAAGCACGTGGTAGCCGCCGTCGACGTAGGTGGTATCGCCGGTGATCAGCTTTGCATAGTCGGTGGCCAGGAAGGCCGTTGCCATGCCCACGTCCTCGATGCTCACCAGCGCGCGCGACGGTGCGCGCTCGGCGGCCTTCTCCATCAGTTCGTCGAAACGGCCGATGCCCGATGCCGCGCGGGTCGCGATCGGGCCGGGCGAGATCGGGTTGACGCGAATGCCCTTGGGACCCAGTTCCGCCGCCAGGTAGCGCGCCGTCGCCTCGAGGGCCGCTTTCACCGGCCCCATCACGTTGTAGTTCTCGACGACTTTCTCGGCACCGAAATAGCTCATGGTGAACAGCGTACCGCCGTTCTTCATCAGCGGTTCGGCGAGCCGGGCCATGTGGATGAACGAGTGGCAGGAGACATCCATGGCCATCAGGAAGCCTTCGCGCGAGCAGTCGGTGACGCGGCCATGCAGATCCTCACGCGGCGCAAAGGCAATCGAATGCAGCGCAAAATCGAGCTGGCCCCACTCCTTTTCGATGGCTTCGAAAACGCCTTCCAGTTGCCCTTCCTCGCGCACGTCGCAAGGGAGGTAGAGCGCGGTCGGAACATCGAGCGCCTGCGCCAGCGGCTCGGTGAATTTGCGCGATTTCTCATTCAGATAGGTGATGCACAACTCGGCGCCGAGGCCGCGAAATGCCTGCGCGCAGCCCCAGGCGATCGACTGGTCGTTGGCGATGCCGAGGATAATCCCTTTCTTGCCGCTCAAGGGCTGCTCCCCCAGTTCACGCTGATTCCGCAGTTTGTCGAGCAGTCGGGTGTTGGTCGTCTTGTCGGTCATTGCTGGCTCCTTCTCTCGTTTTCCGCACAGGCGTTGTGCGCAGGACGATCATGCGCTTGTCGTTGGTCACTCGCAGGCATGATCGTAACATTTCCGATACGCTAGCAGGGATGCGCGCTCCTGGCGAGCATCAAGCTTCTGCAGGGCTTCATGCCGGACGATCGACTTCGGGCCGCCGAGCCTTACGATCGCCCTGGGCGCTCCTTGGTCGGAGGCTCGGAGAAGAGGGGTTTTCGGAATGGCGGCTGGGCGACGCGTTGAGCAGGCATGGCATCTCTCCTGTTACAGTGCCGCTGAAGGCTGATGTCACGTTCGCCGGCGGGCGCCGCTGCAGGACATCGGTCATTCGCCGTGATCCCTGGCGAGAGGGCCGGCGCAGAGTGAGCGGGATCACGGCCGGCTACGTTCGTTGCCGGGGGCAGCATAGGGTGCTGGCTGAAGGCCATGCTCGGATACGCGCTTCGACAGCGATGACAATTCAGTAAGGGGAGTCGGTCTTGATGAATACCAGCAGCAAACCCGCAGCAATCGGAATCTTGCGATCGGAGATCGGTCTCCTGGGCGGCGCGATGACGGTAGCCTGTCTGGCTATCTTCGGCGGCGATTGGTTGGTCGATCTCAGCGATCCCTTGTGGTACGGCTTCCTCTTTCTCTGGGTGTTCGCGGTCATGCTCTGGCTGGCTTTCGGTGTGGTGCGCCATGCCGACAGTCTGGCTGTCCTGCTCGGAGAACCCTACGGCACCCTGATCCTGACCGTTTCGGTCATCAGTATCGAAGTGGTGATGATCTCGGCGGTCATGCTGACCGGCGAGAATAACCCGACCCTGGCCCGCGACACCCTGTTCTCAGTGTTGATGATCGCGCTCAATGGCATCACCGGCCTGACATTGCTGGTCGGTGCTTTGCGCCACAGGGAACAGGTCTACAACCTCAAAGGTGCCGGCGCCTATCTCGGGGTGATCATCCCGCTTGCGGGACTGGGCATCATTCTGCCGCGCTACACGACCTCCGCGCCGGGCGGGCAGGTGTCGCCGCTGATGGCGGTATATCTGATCATCATGTCGATCGCGCTCTATGGCGTCTTCCTGGCGATTCAGACCCTGCGTCATCGAAGCTATTTCGAGCAACCCAGGGCGACCGGCAGCGAGAACGAGCCGGCAGCTAACGATCACGGCGATCTGGTGGTGCGCTCCTTGGGGTATCACCTGCTGCTGTTGCCGCTCACCATGCTGCCTATCGTCTTGCTGTCCAAGAAAATGGCGATGCTGGTCGACCATGGCGTCAGTACGCTGAGCGCGCCCCAGGCGCTGGGGGGCTTCCTGGTGGCGATCCTGGTGCTGTCGCCGGAAGGCATGGCGGCCGTCAAGGCGGCACTGGCCAACCAGTTGCAGCGAACGATGAACATTGCCCTGGGTTCGGC
>LBIU01000681.1 GCA_000987445.1 Candidatus Accumulibacter adiacens
GCACCGGCCTCTGCGCCCGATCAGTCTCACGATCCGCTGCGCCAGCACGGGGCGGAAAGCCAGGCCGCGCTGCAGGCGCTTCAGTCCGAGTGGCGCAAGCAGGAGGTCGAACACCTGATGCGCGACGCAGAGGAAGCCGTTCGGGTCAACGAGCTGGAGACCGCCCGAATTCACTACTGGGCGGCGCTGCGCTTCGATGCCACGAATCTGTTGGCACGCATGCGGCTGGGACTGGTTCTCAAGCAGCAGGGACGCAACTATGACGCGCTCGAAGAGTTCACGACCCTCAGCAAGCTGGCTCCGGACTACGCGGAGGCCTGGAAGGAGAAGGGGATCGCCGAGGGACTGATCGCGCGGATGATTCCTGCGTTGCAGCGGAAGAAGGCGAGCTGGATGCCCGACGGCAGCACCTCACTGCAGCGCGCGACCCGGCTGAACCCCAACGACTTCGACGCCTGGGCCTCACTCGGCGGCGTCGAGAGCAAGGTTCGAAAAGACCCCGACGGCGCCTATCGCATGTACATGAAGGCCGCCGAGGTGTCCGGCGGACATCCCTACCCGCTGCTTAACGCGATCAAGCTCGAAGCGGCACGGACGGGCAAGATCGACCTGGGTCCCCAGGGTGACCGGCTCGAGCACGCGGAATCGATGCGAAAAGCACAGGCGCAAGCCACGCCTCCCGCAGATACCCCGTGGTGCTTCTACGACCTTGCCGAAATCCATCTGTACCGAGGCGACCACGGCGGCTTCCTCACGCACGTCGAGGCAGGGATCAAGCACTCGACGGCGACCTGGCAGATCGAGAGCTTTCGCAACACGCTGCAAGGCACGCTGGTCGACAATGGCATCGACCTGCCCGGCTTGTCGGAGGGGATTCAGATTCTGGACAAAGCGATCGAGGATCAAAAAGAACGCGAGCGGCAAACCTTATAGCAGTATGCCTGCGTTTTTTTCGAGCGCCGATTGTGTCGGGATTCACCGACGCCTTGGCCGTCGGGCGTCTCAGGGGTCGAGTTCCAGGTAGGCGTCGCGGCTTGCGATTCGAGGCGGAACCCGCGAAGCCTTGCCTACTCGAGCTCAGCGAGGGTGCCCGCGACGACAGCGGCTACTGCCGCGCCAGTCCGCCAGCGGACCCGCGGTGATCGCCGCTATCGCCCCTGGCGCCGCGATTGCCCGCCAGGAAGCGCAGCGTGGTCGCCGGCAGGTCGGCCCACAGCCCCACCAGATCGGCCGTCGAGAGGTGGGCGCCGACCGCGCGTGAATCCGCCCAGGCCCAAGGGCGTTGCCATAGCAGGCCCTGCAGAAACTTGCCCGCGCCATGGCGGACGAGCACGGCATCCATCGCCATGTGCTCGGAAACATCCGCGGCGACACCGGAAAGCGTCAGCATGGCCTTGCGAAAGAGTGCGATCTCTTCCGGAAAACGCACCGCCGAGGTCGCTGCCAGACCATCCATCAGAGACGTCATCCAGTCGAAACCGGGAAAGCGGCCCGCACGCACCTCCTGAAGCGCCGCGCCGACCGCCACTCGCACCCGGGCTTCGTCGAGGAGTTGGCCGAGCGCCGCGATTGCCGAGCACACGCGCGTCTCGTTGAGCGTCGCCGCACCCACACCGAGTTGCACCACCGCCTCGCACTGCGCCTTGGTCAACCGGGTGGTGAGTGCCCAATCGATGATCGCCAGGCGTCCATCCGACGTGGCGAAGAGGTTGCCGGCGTGCGGGTCGGCGTGAAACAGGGCGCCCGCCTCGTCACTGGCCCAGAACGGCTGGGCCACCAGGGCCCTGATCACCCGCTCGGCACGCTGGCGCATTTCCCCGGCGGGCAAATCCTGGTGGGTCACCTTGCAGCCATCGACCCTTTCCATCGCCGTGACAAACGGCGTGCAGAAGGGGAACAGCCGCGGGATGAGGATATCCGGAGAAGCGGCGTAGAAATCGGCCGCCTGCCGCAGGTGCTCCTGTTCCAGGTCCAGGCGCACTTCGTTGGCCAGCAGGCGGGCGACCGTTTCCAACGTATTGCCATAATCGAGCACCGGCAGGCCGTGGTGAGCGCAGCGTTCTTCCAGAAACGTCCCGAGCAGGGGCCAGATGGCGAGTTCTTCCTCCAGCCTGCCCTGCACTCCCGGCCGCAGCACCTTGAACACGCCGCGCTGCGGCGCTGCGTCCTCAGCCGCCTGCCAGACGAAAGGCACGACCACGGCGACACTGCCCTCGGCGATCGTCTCTTCCCCGAGCTGCAGACCGGCGACAGGGCCCAGCTCGCGATCGAGCAGCGACCGCACCGCCGCCACGGAATCGCTCGGCGCCAGGGTCTCGAGTTCCTGCAAACGCTGGCGCAAATCGGGCGACAGGCGCCGGTCGTGAGCCACCACCTGCCCCAGCTTGTGCAGCGTCGGGCAGAGACGAAACAGGCTGAACACACGCCGCTCACGACTGGCGGATCTCGGCAGCTCAAGTTGTGCGGCAACGATGGACTGCTGACGGAGCGGCGAGAGGCGCTGCAGGAAGAAAGCCAAGCCGTCCGCGACCAGCGGACGATATCGCGCGTAATTCTCGGGCAACAACTCGGTGAGTTGCAGAAGGATTGCCAGCGGGCCGCTGTGCTGATCGATGTTCGAAGGGAGGGTCATGAGAGGGGATAGCTAGTGCACTGGCGAAACAGTGGCTGATGAACAAGGGGATGAGCCCATTGTAGACCGGATGGAGTGGCGCGTACGCTTGCGCGCCCGTATCGCTCGATACGGTGCCCATTGCATTGCGTCGCGCAGCATTTCAGCCGCGGACCTTTCAACGCCAGCCTGCGCGCGAAATCCACCGCTGCCAGCGGGCCGCCGGCGACTCAGCCGGACCCGCCTGACGAATCCATCCAGCCCAATGGTCGCCTACTGACCCTCCAGCCGCCGGCCCTGGCGATTTTCCGTCGGACTCGCGCACAGCCTGGGATTCCGCTCGCAGACGAGCGCACGGTGCCGATACCTTTTCAAGAGCCACCGAGGCCCGCCCTGTCGCCGCTTACCCGCTATCGCCCGATGAATCGTGATCCACGAAAGGAACGCGTAAAGCCGCTTGGTAGGAGCCCGATTCATCGGGCGATGCGGAGCTTGCCCTTGCACGGGTGATTCGCCGCCCCCGAGGGCGGTGAAGTCCTTGCCGCCAGACGGGCTCGGGCGCTGGCCGCGGAAGGCCGCAGGCAGCCCCAGGCCCTTGAGCGTATGGACGTTTACACCCCCTTACGGGTACGCTTCGCGGGGTTTCGCCCGCCCTTGTGCGCGTCCTCAACGCCGGCAACACCGCTGCCCGGGATCGCGTAGGAGCTAGGCTGGCAGTGGTGGCCAGCGGCCAGTTCCACACGAAACGACATAGACCCCCGTTGTTCCAGACTTCCTGGAACTCGGCGTGGCAGATGCCGATCTCGC
>LBIU01000682.1 GCA_000987445.1 Candidatus Accumulibacter adiacens
TGGACTTCCGGCTTCGTCAGCAAATCGATGATTTCCCAGGCCGCCGGCGACGAGCACCTGCTCTACGTCTGGCTGGGCCTGGCGGCGGCCTCGGCGGGAGTTTTCCTGCACGCCGGCATCAAGTTCCCCTGGTTCGTTTTCTTCCAAAAGGACAGCGGACTGCGCCCCGCCGATCCGCCGGCAAGCATGCAGATCCCGATGATCCTCTTCTCCGCACTGTGCATCGGCCTGGGCCTCTTCCCGGCGCCGCTCTATGCCCTGCTGCCCTTCGAGGTCAACTACCTGCCCTACAGCGGCGCGCATGTGGTGACGCAACTGCAACTTCTGCTTTTCTCGGGCCTGGCCTTCTTCGTCATGCTCAGCTTCCTGAAGCGCACGCTGACCATCTCGCTGGATGTTGACTGGTTTTACCGCAAGTTTGCGCCGCGCCTCGTCAATCTTCTGGCGCCGCTGCTTTCGGGTCTCATCGCCGGCGCGGAACGTGCTGCCGCGTCACTGGCGCAGCGCGCCGGCAAGACTCTGCATCGCCACCACGGCCCGCAAGGCGCCTTGGCCAGAACCTGGCCCACCGGCAGCATGGCCTTCTGGACGGTAGTGATGCTGCTGGCCTGGCTGGCTCTCTACTACCTGCCCTGAGCCGATAGCTATGGATAGCCCGCCGATCTTCCGGGCGTATTGAGCGGTAAATGAGACCGCGTGAGCCAGCCCCTTGCCGACCACGGGGCAGGACAAGGCGCATCGACGAAGCGGCTACTCATCCCGGTAGACCCCACTTAACGCGCGCGCGGCGGTATTCCCTGCGCCATGCGCCTACAGGCAGCGGCGAGCCGGTGCAGGTCGTGCTCCTGCTCGTTTCCGAACCCGTTACTGCGCCGGAAGCCCTGCGTGTCCGTACCCACGTTGAGACCGCCCGCTTCCAGGCCGAATGCGGCGCTCAGATCCTCCACGATGCCGCACAGCCGCTGACTGCGGCAGGCGTCCCCTGCCAGGAGAAGATCTACCGCAAAGGCGACATCGTCGAGCAGATCGGCGACGTCGCCGAACAGCTCGACTGCGACGAAATCGTCTTGCCACTACCGCACGGCCGCATCGCCATGCTTTTGTCGCGCGACGTGGTGCGGCAAGTGATCAGGCGTGCGAAAGGCGTCCCGGTGGTGACGATCGATGCGGAGCGTGTTGCTGAGAAGGCTCAGGGCAGCTGGCTCTAGGCCTTGCGCCGCTCAGAGCTATCTGCACCTCATCTTTCAGCGCACAGCTGGCAGGCTGAGAACCAGACGAATCAACCCCTTCTGATCGTTGGTCCGCGTCTTGCGCAGTGCATGCTGCAATTGCGTTCTCGCCGTGCAGCGCTGAATCCCTTGCGCCTCCGC
>LBIU01000683.1 GCA_000987445.1 Candidatus Accumulibacter adiacens
TTTCGGTCAGCAACGAGGAAAGTTTTTCGAGTTTGGCACTCATAGGAACGTTTTTCCGGATTAACGCGCAATCGTGTTGGTGCGCTTGATCTTGTTCTGGAGCTGGATGATTCCGTAGAGAAGCGCCTCGGCAGTCGGAGGGCAGCCCGGCACATAAACGTCGACCGGAACGATGCGATCGCAGCCCCGAACAACCGAGTACGAATAATGGTAATAGCCGCCGCCGTTGGCACACGATCCCATCGAGATCACCCAGCGCGGCTCCGCCATCTGGTCGTATACCTTGCGCAAGGCCGGGGCCATCTTGTTGCACAGCGTCCCGGCCACAATCATCAGGTCCGACTGCCGGGGACTTGGGCGAAACACCACACCAAAGCGGTCCAGGTCATAACGAGAACAGCCTGCGTGGATCATTTCGACCGCACAACATGCGAGACCAAAAGTCATCGGCCACAATGAACCTGTCCGGGTCCAGTTGATCACAGTGTCCAGCGACGTCGTAACGAAGCCTTCCTTGAAAACACCTTCGATACTCATTCATCCCCCCATTTCACCCGCAGAAGCATGGAACCACAAATCTGCCGCGAAAGGATCATTCCCACTCAAGGGCACCCTTCTTCCAGACCCAGATATAACCGATCAGAAGAATGCCAAGAAAAACCATCATCTCGAAAAACCCGAAGAGCCTGAGGCCTTCAGTCGCTGCAATCTCCTTCAGGATGGTCGCCCATGGAAAGAGGAACGCAATCTCGAGATCGAAAAGAATGAAAAGGATGGCGATCAGATAGTAGCGTACGTCGAACTTGATCCGCGCATCTTCGAACGGCTCAAAGCCGCATTCGTAGGGAGAGAGTTTTTCGGCATCAGGCCGATGGGGGCCGGCCAGGCGGCCAAGAATGATGGGTACGCACCCGAAGGCAAGACCGACGAGGATGAAGATCAAGACGGGAAAGTAATTTTCCAGCATACCCAAGACATCCAATGTGATTTGGGAGCTTAGCTCCGCATGGAAACGCCCGCAAATGCGGGCGTCCTCATAATCTGGTGCCGACGGTGAGACTCGAACTCACACGACTCGCGTCACCACCCCCTCAAGATGGCGTGTCTACCAATTTCACCACGTCGGCATCACAAAAATCAGCGAACGAAAGTATATCTTGCTGCAGTGCCAAAGAAAAGGCCCGCACGCTATTTGGGGATCGCCAGCGCCTTCGAATCAGGGTTTCCAGCGGGTGCGTCTGCTGGCGCGGCAGGCGCTTCGGACGCAGCCGCAGGCACCGCATCCATGACACTCTTGGCTGCACCGCCATCATTATGCGCAACGTAGCTCAATCCCAGACTGGTCAGAAAGAACAGGGTCGCAAGAACCGCGGTCATCCGACTCAGGAAATTGGCGGAACCGGATGCACCAAAAAGACTTCCGGAAGCACCACTACCAAACGCTGCCCCCATATCCGCACCCTTACCGTGCTGCATCAACACTAGACCGATTACCGCAAGACCGATCAGGACGTGCACCGTCAATACGATCGAAAAAAGATAGCTGCTCATTTGCTGTTTTACCTGTCCATTCAATTCATCAAGTCGCCTGCCGCGCAGATCGCGAGGAAATCCCCGGCAACCAGCGACGCGCCACCAATCAAGCCACCATCAATATCGGGTTTCGCGAACAATGCTGACGCATTCGCCGGCTTGACGCTCCCTCCATACAGAAGCGGCACCCCGCGAGCATCCGTTCCAAAGCGCCTCTGAAGCAGTCCGCGAATATGCAAATGCACTTCCTGCGCGTCTTCTGGAGACGCCGAGCGTCCG
>LBIU01000684.1 GCA_000987445.1 Candidatus Accumulibacter adiacens
GGCCTGACGAGGTTCAGGTCAAGGTCAAGATCAAGTCAGTTCCCAGCTCGCTGCCTCGAAGAAAATCTCTCCGTCGGGAAACGGCCAGGGGTCGTCCAACGAAACCACTTGGGCGCCGCCCCAAAACTTGATTGCTGCTCGAAGCGCTTCCTCGATTTCTCCCAGAGACCTATGATTCCTGAATAGTGCCTCGGCGTCCTCGCGCGGCAAACATGGCATCCACAGCGGTGCAATGGCGAGCATCCCGTCCAGGTTTTTATTGTTGCCGACCCAGGCCGGATCAAGCAGCTTCAACAGGGTCTTGTGCAACGACGTGGCATCAGGATGGTAGCGGGCATCTTGCTGCGGGATCTGGGCGACCTTCGCCCTCACAAGATTCTTTATTCTGAAAACCGTCCCGCTACTTGTGCCGCCAAGTTCCTGCGCCAGTGCGGCGCTCGGGCTTGCGCACACGCAGTGCCTCCGGCTGGGAAGGCCCTCAGGGCGACTCCACTCCCAAAGGTTGTCCACCACGTAGGGAACGTTTCCAGGGGCACGGCGTGTAGGTCTCGCCTTAAATGGATTGTTCAGCTGGCTGCCAGCCTGGTCCAGGCGGAACATGTCGGCAAATGGATTCTGCGGAGTACTCATCTTTATACGTCCTCGGTTTCAGTTTCTGGTTTCTGTTCCGACACGGTGCCGGACAAGCTAAAAAAATGTGGTGTTGCTGTGCGCAAGACAGTCTTGCCGCTCGAGCGGCTATTCTTCATGCTGATTTGCTGCCGGCATCGATCCGCATGATCGATTTATCCCTTCATGCACCCTCCACAAAGCGGTGACGCTGGTTCGTCGGGAAGTGATGTTTCTAGCGGCTCTTCAAGGGTTTCCACGTGGCTCTCCACACTCGTTTCAGGACCAACGCCGGGCACACGCTGGCCATCGAGCCTGACAGCTCCGGCAGCAACCGGCAGGTAGAGCCACTGCTCCAGAACCGGCATTCCGGTCGTCTGCTCGATCGCATCGGCATAGGCCGCCAACTGGCCGCTGTATTGGGCGGCGAGCTTGGGCCACTGGTCGGCGCCAAGCGGCGACGATTTGTGGTCGATCAGCACCCAGCCATCGGGCAACTTCATCAACAGGTCGATTCGCCCGTTCATGTGCTGGCCGTTGTTGAGGCGCAGTTCGATCGGCACCTCCGCGATCACCTGAGCCGCAGGCCAGCGCGCTCGTATCCAGATCTCCAGCGCGTGGATTTGGCGTAATACATCCCGGGGCGAGAGGCACGCTGCCACCCCGAAGCCGGCGAGAATTTCGGCCACTTCGGCCTCATCGAGTGGGGCATTGACGTCGGTGAAGTGCGCGCCGATGCAGGCATGCAAGGCCGTGCCCAGAACGCCCATATCCGGCTGCAGGATGATCGGGATTGTTTGCCCGACCTGTACGCTTTCCAGCACGGTGCAGGGAATGGGTGCGGCCCCCGAGGCCGAGAAGAACAGCGGGTGGCGCGGCCGTTCGGGCGGAGTGACAAACCAGTGCAGCGGTTTGACAGGGGCATCCGCCGTTTCGCCTTGTGCTCCCGGCTTTTCCTCATCGGAGGCGGCAAGCTTCCATTGCTCGTAGGCGATGGTCTCACCCCCGGCAAGTGTCAGCGTGGTTGCCTGCGAACCGGCCGGCAACAAGCCGTCAGCTGCCACCGTCTCCAGCCAGGGGCGACTCTTGTCGTTTTCGGCGATGGCCAGAATCAGCAGATCACGGGCGCGGGTCATACTGACGTAGAGCAGGCGCTTGGCCTCTTCTACCGCTTCGCGCTGGAAAGCTTGCCCTTCGGCCGACAAGGCGACCCGCTTGGCCACCTCAATTCCCGCCGACTGTTTGCCAAAGGGCCATGGCCAGTAACGGATGAAGCGGTCTTTCAGCGGCTGATGCACGTCGATGCCGGATTTGGCGGTTGCCGTGATGTTCCTGGTTTGATCGCGCAGGTGGGCGTTCAAGTCGGTCAGAATGACCACCGGCCACTCCAGCCCCTTGGCCGCGTGATGCGTCAGGATCTTGACGGCATCGACCGCCGGTTCGGCCAGCTTGTCCTGTTTCGCCTCCGCTTCGGCCTTCAACCACAGGATCAAGCCGGAAATGGTGGCGGCCTGCTGCGTACTGCGACAACTGTCCTCGTAGCGATCCGCCATTTCGAGCAGGGATTCCAGGTTCGCCAGGCGCTGGCGGGCGGCGTTGGTGTTCGCTTGCCATTGCAGAACGAT
>LBIU01000685.1 GCA_000987445.1 Candidatus Accumulibacter adiacens
CTGGCGAGCGACGAGGCTGCCGACCGCGGCGCTTCCCGAGCACGCTCAGACACGTTTTCGAGAAGAACCAGGAAGAGAGGCGCCAGCGGGGTTGCCGCCGGCCCCGTCGTCAGCGGGTGAATACTCAGGTCGACAGTGGTGAATTGGCCGTTCGTCTTGACGCGCAGCCCCGGCACCCGGACGACCTCTTTGCTGTTGATGGCCTGGTACAGGCCGCTGTTCAGCGCCGCCTGCAAGCCTTGCCGCGCCATCTTGATGAGGTTGTTGGTCCCCGCCTCGCCGGGGGTCGGCTCAAGGTACATGCCAGTGCGGCCATGCAGGTAGAGGATGTCGCCCTGCGTGTTCACCAGCGCGCTGGCCGGCGCGACCTGGCGCAGAATCGCCTGCTCCGTCACTTCGCGCAACGGCACCTTCACCGGGAATGCCGCCTTCGCTCCGCTGCGCTGGCGCGGTGATCTGGCGGGAAGAACCCAGCCGAGAGCCCGGCCGGCCGCTCCAGGAATGCCGTCCTTGCGCAGAAAGAGCTTCGATTTGCCGTCAAGCACGGAAAACAGATCGGCAAAGCCGCCAACGCTTTCGGACGTGCCGAGGAACAACACGCCGCGCGGGTTCAGCGCGTAGTGGAAGAGCGGGATGACTTTCTGCTGCAACTGGGGACCAAAATAGATCAGGAGATTGCGGCAACTGATCAGGTCGAGCCGAGAGAACGGGGGATCCTGGCAGACATCCTGCTCGGAAAAGACCAGCAGGTCACGAATGCTCTTGTTGATGACATAGGCACTGCCATCGGAGTCGGCGGTGAAGAAGCGCGCCAGCCGCTCTGGCGAGACATCGAGCGCGATGCTCGCTGGATAGCGGCCGCGACGCGCCGTCGCCATCGCCCGGCCATCGATGTCGGTGGCAAAGAGCTGCAGCGCGAACCTTTGCTGGACCGCATCCATATGCTCCTGCAACAGGATGGCAATCGAGTAGGCCTCCTCGCCAGTCGAGCATCCCGGTACCCAGACCCGAATCGTCTCTCCTTCTGTCTTGTTGGCAAAGAGCTGCGCAATCACCCGGCCCGCAAACACCTTGAATGCCTCGGGATCGCGAAAGAAACTGGTCACGCCAATCAACAGGTCGCCAAACAGCGCGTCCACTTCCTTGGGCGTCTTCTGCAGATACTGGACGTAGC
>LBIU01000686.1 GCA_000987445.1 Candidatus Accumulibacter adiacens
TCGCTGGCCAAGCTCAAGAAGATCATCAGTGTCGATCCCGTGTCGCGTACGGCGGTCGTCCAGCCGGGAGTGCGCAATCTGTCGGTCTCCGAAGCGGCGGCGCCGCACGCGCTCTACTACGCGCCCGATCCCTCCTCGCAGATCGCCTGCACCATCGGCGGCAACGTCGCCGAGAACGCCGGTGGCGTGCATTGTCTGAAGTACGGCCTGACCGTGCACAACGTCATGCGTGTCCGCGGCCTGACCATCGAGGGCGAGATCGTCGAGTTCGGCAACGCGGCGCTCGACGCGCCGGGCTACGACCTGCTGGCGCTGATCAACGGCTCGGAAGGCTTGCTGGCGATGATCACCGAGGTGACCGTCAAACTGACGCCGAAGCCCGAACTGGCGCAGGTGGTGATCGCTTCCTTTGCCAATGTACGCCAGGCCGGCGATGCGGTGGCCAGCATCATCGCCGCCGGCATCATCCCGGCCGGGCTGGAAATGATGGACAAGAAGGCAATCCAGGCCGTCGAGCCCTACGTCCATGCGGGCTACGACATGGACGCCGAAGCCATCCTGCTCTGCGAGTCGGATGGGACGCCTGAAGAGGTGGCCGAAGAGATCGGCCGCATGACGGCAGTCCTCGAGAAAAGCGGCGCCTCGGGGATTCGCGTTTCTCGGGATGAGGCCGAGCGGCTGAAGTTCTGGGCCGGACGCAAGGCGGCATTTCCGGCGGTAGGGCGGATGACTCCCGATTACCTGTGCATGGACGGGACGATCCCCCGCAAGCGCCTGGCCGAGATGCTGGAAGCGATCAACCAGCTGTCGGAAAAATACGCCCTGCGTTGTGCCAACGTTTTTCATGCCGGCGACGGTAACCTGCATCCGCTGATCATGTACGACGCCAATCAGCCCGGAGAACTCGATCGGGCGGTGGCTTTCGGCGCCGAGATCCTTGAGCTTTCGGTGCGCTTCGGCGGCACCATCACCGGCGAGCACGGCGTCGGTATCGAAAAAGTCGACGTCATGGCCGAGCAGTTCAGCCTCGCCGAAATCGCCGCGTTTCACCGTCTGAAGACAGCTTTCGACGAGCACGGGCTGCTCAATCCCGGCAAGGGCGTTCCGACGCTCGCCCGCTGCCGCGAGTACACCCTGGCCCGCGCCGCTAACGCCGCCACTTCGCCGAGGTTGTGATGGAAGAATTGATCGAACACTGGACGGGTCGCGTGGCCGAGGCGGCGAGTGCCGGCCGTAGCCTGGCGATTCGTGGCGGCGGCAGCAAGCGTTTTTACGGTTGCCCGGAGCAGGGCGAGGCGCTCGAGGTCGGTGGCTATCGCGGCATCGTTGCCTACGAACCGACCGAACTGGTGGTCACCGCGCGTGCCGGCACGCCGCTGCAGGAACTGGCGGCGACGCTGGCCGAGAAAGGGCAGTGGCTGCCGTTCGAGCCACCGCACTTCGGGCCGGCGGCGACCGTCGGCGGAATGCTCGCTGCCGGTCTCTCCGGACCGCGCCGGCAGGCCGTCGGCGCCCTGCGCGATTATGTTCTCGGCGTCAAGCTGTTGAACGGTGGCGGCGAAGTGCTCTCTTTTGGCGGGCAGGTCATGAAGAATGTCGCCGGCTATGACGTTTCCCGGCTGCTGGCCGGCAGCCTCGGTACGCTCGGCATCGTGCTCGAGGTATCGCTCAAGGTGTTGCCGCTACCGGTCGCCGAGAAGAGCCTG
>LBIU01000687.1 GCA_000987445.1 Candidatus Accumulibacter adiacens
GGTCGGACGGCTGGCCGACGTGGATCACTGGCGGCGGAATTGCACGGGTTTGGTGACAGCCGCAGCGACTCGATCGCGCGGGCCTGTCGCCATTGGGCATTACCGCACGTTGAAGGAATGGGGCAAAGCCCCATTCTTCATAGAAGGCCGTGTTCGGCGAACGATAGCGTGCTGGAGCCGGCCACAATGATGTGGTCGAGCACGCGCGTGTCTATAAGGCTCAACGCCTCTTTGAGCCGGGCCGTTAGGCGCTTATCAGCTTCGCTAGGTGAAGCGATGCCACTCGGGTGGTTGTGAGTGAAAATGAGCGCGGAGGCGTTCAGCCGCAAGGCGGTTTTCACGATTTCCCGTGGATACACGGACGCGGCATCAATGGTGCCGCTGAACATCTCTTTGTAGGCGATCAGCCGATGTTGGTTGTCGGTGAAAATGACGCCGAACACTTCGTGTTCGATGCCCGCCAGCTTGGCGACCAGGAAGTCCTTGACTACCTGCGGGCTGCTGAATTGTTGGCCCGGAAGGGCCAGCGAGTCGGCGGCCTTGCGAGCGCCGGCCAGAACCTGGGCGGCGGTGGCAACCTGATATACGCCGTCAGCGTCTCGGACATACAGCGACTCGTCGCTGTTGATGTTGTCGAAAGACAGCTTCATCTGAACCATGTGAAACCTCCGGTTGAACGTAGGGCGGGATTGCCCTTTGCGACCGAAGGCAGCACGCCGCAGCGCAGGCGTCAGGGGTGGAACGGCCGGCAGGCCGCAAGCGGAACGCGCAGCCCTTGACGCCGAGAACGGCGTGATAACCTGAAAGAGAGCAAGCAATCCAAACCCGAACCGCAAAGCGCGTCCGAAAGGGATTGACGCCCGAAGGGGTCGAGACAAGCGCGAAGTGCGCAGGCTCGATGCGAAGCACGAAAGCCCGGCCCCGGCTATGCCGGGGTGAGTAATGTCCTGGTTCTATTCGTGACGAACCAGCCGCCCGGCATCGTCGGAAAACTGCCCGGCCGCAGCATCGCCGAAGGCATTCAGATAAAGCGCGTAAGCCTGTTGCAGCGCCTCGGCCGCTCGGCGCTTTAGCTCCATCTGAACGATGTCCGTCTTTTCCATGCTCATAAGCTCACCGAGCGGAGCATGTTTGACGGTGTAAAAATCTGGATTGATGCGCTCTGACATACCGATACCTTATTCGTGTTGACGATGCCGAAACTGCCACGGCGAAACCGGAGACGGGTCGGCCCACAAGCCGCGCCGGCCGGCGCGTGCTTCGTCCTCCAGCGCGAACAGGCTTCGGTCGGTCGCGTATTGGCGATACACCCAGGCCATGCCCTGGCGAACCATTTCGGCGTTGACGTTGACGCCGGAGACATAGACGGTGCCGAGCACGCGGCCGTAGCGGTCGCGGCCGGCATCGGCGACGGTGACGGACTGGCGGAAGACCAGCGAGGAAAGCGCCTGACGGGAGCGGGTGCCGAAGGCTTGCCGCTTCTCGGGCGCGTCGATCTGCGCGAGGCGCACGCGCACGGGATGGCGGTCAATCAGCACGTCGATGGTGTCGCCGTCAAGGATGGCGATCACCGGGCCGGAGAAGTCGGCCCGCGCGGCCGAGGCGAAGCCGAGCGTGCAGGCGCAGGCCAGCGCGGCCAGGAACTGGCGGCGGTTCATAGCGGAAGCCGGCGCTGCTTCGGCGCGCTGCTGAACGGTACATGCGGAGGGCTTGGGTACAGCACAAGCCCGTTCGGCGAATCGGCGACTTTCGCCTCGGGATAGACCACCATCACATGCTTCAACTCGCGCAGGAAGGCGCGCTTGAAGTCGCGCAAGCCCTGTTCGTCCATCGCGTAGCCGGCACCGAACTGGCCGGCGAGCGACACCCAGGGAATGGTCGTGCGGCGCGACAAGTAGCTCATGCGGTGCGACAGCCACACATAGATGTCCAGCGCCAGGGGCGACTTTCCGAGCGAGCGCATCGCGCGAACGTCAACCGGCAAGGGGTGCTCGATGCACTCCTTGAAGAACGGTTCGGAAAGCTGGAGATTCGATTGCCATTGCCCGGCCTGCTCGGGGTTCTGCGGTTGCCACCACTCGACGCGATCAGCCAGCAGGACGTTGGACAAGGCCCACGAATCGGCCCCCTCGTAGTGGCACGAAATGACGGCGCTGAAAAGCGTCGTCATGGCGTGTTTCAGGCGCGTGATGTCTCCGCGCTTGCCGCCCGAGCTGTGCATGCCCAGCTCGTCCAGGTACTCGGCCAGCGAATTGCCCAGGTGCAAGACGCGCTCGCCGGTTTGCACGGCTTCCGTGCAAACCCAGGTCAGCAGCATGCGCGGCACCGTCCCGAAGGGAAGCCCTTCGGGGTGGGCCGTCATCATCGTGAGCACGAAGTCGCCGTTCTTGCGAACGAAGCGGTATTCGTCCTGCCGCCTGTGCGGCAGCGTGGCGATGGCGAGCGCGCGAGTCATGAAGCC
>LBIU01000688.1 GCA_000987445.1 Candidatus Accumulibacter adiacens
AGCACTGTCAACAGTGACGCCCGCACGCGCGGCAGCGTCAGCAAGGCGACCAACAGTGCGGCTGCCGAAGTGCATCTCAGTGAATTGGCCACCCACCTGCAATCGTCGGGGGATGCCCCGCCCTTCGATGCCAGCCGGGTTGCCGAGATCAAGCAGGCCATCGCCGATGGGCACTTCACGATCAACGCCGAAGCCGTTGCCGACCGCCTGATCGAGTCCGCCAGCGAACTGATCGGTTCGCAACGGCAGCGCTGATTGCCGGCAGGGCAATGGCCGAGAAACCAGAGGCAAGCGAGCTCAGCGAGGCAGCCGCGTTTTCGCAGATCGTAGACAGCGAGATCGCCGCGGCACAACGATTTGTCGCCCTGCTCGAGCGCGAGCAGCAAATGCTGATCAAGGGCGAAGTCGACGATCTGCTCGATCTGGTACGCGAAAAGAACGGCATTGCCGCCGAGCTGGTCAGGCTCGCCGCGCAGCGCAAGCGCCTACTGAGCGCCAGCGGCCTACCCGATGATCGCCAGGGGATGGCGGCCTGGTTTGCAGCGCACTCCGGCGCAAGCAGCGTTCACAGCGTCTGGTCAGCCTTGCTGGCCGTCGCCGGCCAGGCGCGCGAGCTGAATCGCGTCAATGGCGAACTGATCCAGGAACGCATGCAGAACAACGCGCAGGCCCTCGAAGTACTCCTGGGAAGCAATGCGGCCGCCAATCTGTATGGCCCGGACGGACAAAGCGCGCCGCCCAGCGGTCGGCGCATCAGCGACAGCGCCTAAAGCCCCTGCCGGCAGCTAGCGCGCGGGCGGCGGCGCGGCGGCGCCCGCGCTTGCTGCCGGTGCGACCTCAGGCGCCGCATCGGCGCCCGACTCCGCTTCCTCGCCCCGCCCCTGCAGATCGACTTCGGTGCCTTTTTCGGGGATCGCCGAGTCGATCAGAATCGACACCCGCCGATTGCGTGCCCGCCCGTCCGCCAGGGCATTCGGCTCGACCGGACGCGTATCGGCGTAGCCGATCGCCGTCAGCCGCGTCGGCGCGATACCGGCCGCCGCAAACAAGCGCAGAACGGTCGTCGCACGCACCGCCGAGAGCTCCCAGTTCGACGGGAACTGGGTGTTGCTGATTGGCACGTCGTCGGTATGCCCTTCGATGGTAATCGGAAAGTCGGTCCCGACCAGCACCTCGGCAATCGCTTCCATGGCTCTTGCCAGCGGCGGCTGAATCACCGCCTGACCTGGCGAGAACAGGATGCTGTCGTTGATTTCTATGGTCACCCCGCGACTGGTTTCAAGCACCCGCACCTTCCCCTGCTCGACCAGCGGCGCCATCACTTCAAGAATGTCCTTGGCAATGCTGCGCATGCTCTCGCGCTGTTTCTGCTTGACGGCGTCCTGGGTCTTGCTGGCCAGACTGGGCTTCGCCGCCGGCGCTGGCGTCGGCACGATCAGCGCCAACTGGCCGGCGCTATTGACCGGAACATTGCGAAAAGCGCTGACCATCGAATCGCTCAGGATTCGGTACTTGCCCTCATTGACCGACGAAAGCGCGTACATCACGACAAAGAACGCAAACAGCAGGGTGATGAAATCGGCGTACGAAACGAGCCAGCGCTCGTGGTTTTCGTGCCCTTCCTCTGCGCGTCTTCGCCGTGCCACAGTCTAGAAAATGTAGCCGCGCAGACGGCTTTCAATGATGCGTGGATTGTCGCCGTTGGCAATTCCGACCAGGCCGTCGACGATCATTTCGCGCTGCGTGATCAAGCGATTGATTTGCGCCTTCAGCTTGTTGGCCATCGGCAGATAGACCAGATTCGCCAGACCCACGCCGTAGATCGTCGCCACGAAGGCCACGGCAATGCCGGCGCC
>LBIU01000689.1 GCA_000987445.1 Candidatus Accumulibacter adiacens
GAGGGGCGCTTGCCGGGTGGCGAGGCCTGCGAGCCGCCGCAGCGGCTCGCCTCGCCAGTGCCCGAAGGGGAGGCCAAGATTGACCAGGTGCGCTTGCAACGGGTCTGTGGCAAGCTCTCGGCTTTGCTGGTCGACAGCGACTCGGAAGCGGCAGACCTCCTCGATTCCGAGGCGGCAAGGCTGCGCGCGGCCTTTGGCGGCCGCTATCGGGAAATCGAGCTGGCGGTGCGCGCTTACGACTACGAAGCGGCGCTGGCAGCGCTGCGCACGGCGGCCATTGCTGCCGGGATTCCACCTTGAACACGACGAGTGATGGCTATGGACCCTCTGCACCTCAACGACAAGGCCACCGTCCTGGTGGTGGACGACACGCCGGACAATCTGGCGCTGATGTCGGCGCTGCTCAAGAGTTCCTACAAGGTAAAAGTCGCCAACCACGGCGACAAGGGCCTGCGGATTGCGGCTTCGGCGACGCCCCCCGATCTGATCCTGCTGGACGTGATGATGCCCGATGTCGACGGTTACGAGGTCTGTCGACGCTTGAAGGCAGATCCCAGAACCTGCGATATCCCCGTCATCTTCCTGACTGCCCGATCGGAAGCAGAGGACGAGCGTAAAGGCCTGGCGCTCGGCGCCGCCGACTACATAACCAAGCCGATCAGTCCTCCGATTCTGCTCGCTCGCGTGGCGACTCAGCTGACGCTGAAGGCCAGCTCCGACTTCCTTCGCGACCGGAATGATTTCCTGACCGCGGAGGTGGAGCGGCGGACGCGCGAACTCGAGGCGGTCCAGGACGTGACCATTCTGGCGCTGGCATCGTTGGCGGAAACACGTGACGCCGAGACAGGCAAGCACATCCTGCGTACCCAGCGCTATGTCAAAGTCCTGGCAGAGAAGCTGCGGACGCATCCGCGCTTCTCGAGCTTCCTCACCGAACGGAACATCAAGACGCTGTTCAAGTCGGCGCCTCTGCACGATATCGGCAAGGTCGGCATCCCCGACCGCATCCTTTTGAAGCCCGGGCGCTACGAGCCGCACGAGCTGGAAATCATGAAGAACCACACGCTGCTCGGCAGGGATGCCATACAACTCGCGGAAGACTGGCTGGGCGCGCAGGTCGAGTTCCTCACCATCGCCAAGGAGATTGCCCTCTGCCATCAGGAAAAATGGGATGGCAGTGGCTATCCGGAAGCGCTGGTCGGCGACCGTATTCCGGTTTCGGCCCGGCTCATGGCGATCGCCGACGTCTATGACGCATTGATCAGTCGCCGGGTTTACAAGGAGCGCTTATCGCATGAGAAGGCGGCGCAAATCATCGTCGAGGGTCGTGGCAGCCATTTCGACCCCGACATGGTGGACGCCTTTATCGAGATTCAGGAGGAGTTTCGTGAAATTGCGCAGCGCTATCCCGATTCCGACGGTGACTTCCAGAAGAAAATCGAGTTTCTGGCGCAGGCGCTCGCTGACCAGGCCTGAGGACGCGCGCAGGGCTCGCGGTGCTCCGCCTCGGGCGAAGGATCGAAGGATCAGGGCGCGGCGCCTGCTTCGCCAGTCAGCGCCTGGACGGCTGTCCGCAGTTCGGCGACCTCGCTTTCCAGGCGGGTCACTCGCTCGGCGAGTTCCGCGTTCGTGCTGGCCAGCGTCGTGGCCTGCGCGGCGTCTGTTGGGGCCGGCGCTCCGCAAAGCAGGTGGGCCCAGCGATGTTCGCGCGAACCGGGCTGCTTGGGGAGTCTACAGACCATCGCGCCGCTGCTGCGCGCGGCCAGTTCCTCGAGGTAGGCTTCTACCGACGACGCATCGTCGAAGCGATACAGGCGTTCGCTATTGGCGCGCAACTCGCTGACCGTTTGCGCGCCGCGCAGCATCAGGACGGCCAGCAAGGCGACGCCGGCCGCCGGCACGCTGTACACCTTGGCGAAATTCTGTGCATAACGCAGGACCCGGCCGGAGGCGCCGTAGGTCTCAATTACCAGCAGGCGGCTGCGCAGTTCCTCGAGTGTTGTCTGCAGCTCGCTATCGCTGGCGCTGATCACCGGGTCACGCGCGGTCTTCTGGTTGCAGCCGGCGCTCAGGCTGTTCAGCGTCAGCGGATAGGCGTCGGGCGTCGTCCTTTCCTTTTCGATCAACACGCCGAGGATGCGCGATTCGAGAAAGCTCAGCTGTTGCAGGGGTTCGGACGCTGCGGTCATCGTGGGCTCCATTCTCGGTCGGCGGGGGGCGCGGGGCGAGCCTGGCTTCGGGCAGTGAACTTCGTGTTCAAGCGAGCAGCTGGCCATGTTCGCGCGAGCTGTGGAAGCCGACACTCGGCCATTTCTCGCTGCTCACTTCGAGGTTGTAACGGGTGCTGGCCAGGTACACGGGATTGCCGTCGACATCCTTGGCCATGCGGTGCAGTTGCTCGCGCTCGAAATTGCGCCGCGTATTGTCATCGGGGAAGGTCAGCCAGCGGGCGGTATAGATGTCGGCCGATTCGAAAATCGCATCCACCTTGTACTCGGTCTGCAGGCGTTGGGCGACGACCTCGAATTGCAGTACGCCAACGGCGCCGAGCAGGAGCGCGCCGCTGCCGAGGTTCTCGAAGACCTGGATGGCACCTTCCTCGCCAAGCTCCTGCAGGCCTTTCTGCAACTGCTTGCTTTTCAGCGGATCGCGCAGCCGCGCCACCCGGAAGAGCTCGGGCGAGAAGTAGGGAATGCCCTTGAAAGCGAGCGTTTCACCCTCGCTCAGGCAGTCGCCGATGTGCAGGTTGCCGTGGTTATGAATGCCGATGATGTCGCCGGCGACGGCATCTTCCATCAGCAGGCGTTCGTTGGCCATGAAGGTCAGTACGTTGGCCAGTTTCATCTCCCGGTCGAGGCGCACGTGCCTGACTTTCATTCCCGGCGTGTAGCGGCCCGAGCAGACGCGGAAGAAAGCGATCCGGTCGCGGTGCTTGGGGTCCATGTTGGCCTGAATCTTGAAGACAAAGCCGCTGAATGCGGCTTCAGCCGGTTGCACCATGCGCTCGCCACCCTCGCGCTCCTGCGGCGGCGGTGCCCAGTCGAGCAGTGCTTCGAGAATCTCCTGGACGCCAAAGTTGTTGATTGCCGAGCCGAAGAAGACCGGTGACTGGCGACCGGCGAGGAAGCCGGCCAGTTCGAACGGTCCGCTCGCCCCCTGGATCAGCTCGACGTCCTCACGCAGCTTTCCCACCTCGGCGGGGAACTGGGCGTCGAGCAGCGGGTTGGCCAGACCGTCGAGACGTTCCGACTCGCTGCGCCGTTCCTGCCCGGCGGCGAAATGTAGCAGGCGGTCGTTGAGCAGGTGATAGACGCCGCGAAAAGTCTTGCCCATGCCGATCGGCCAGGTGATCGGCGCGCATTCGATGCCCAGCACCGACTCGATTTCCTCGAGCAGCTCGAACGGTTCGCGGACCTCGCGGTCGAGCTTGTTGACGAAGGTGATGATTGGCGTATCGCGCATGCGGCAGACATTGAGCAGCTTGATCGTCTGCGCCTCGACGCCCTTGGCCGCGTCGATGACCATCACCGCCGCATCGACGGCGGTCAGCACGCGGTAGGTGTCTTCGGAGAAATCTTCGTGCCCGGGTGTGTCGAGCAGATTGACGGTGTGTCCGTGGTAGTCGAACTGCATCACCGAGCTGGTCACCGAAATGCCGCGTTGCTTCTCGACTTCCATCCAGTCCGACGTCGCGTGGCGAGCGCTCTTGCGGCCCTTCACCGTCCCGGCGAGCTGGATCGCGCCGCCGAAGAGCAGCAGCTTTTCGGTCAGCGTCGTCTTGCCGGCGTCGGGGTGGGAAATGATCGCAAAGGTCCGCCGCCTGGCGACGTCGCGCAGGATGTCGGGTGGAAAGGCGCTGTCGCTGGGGCTGTCGTGCAGGGGGTCGTTGGCAATGCTGGCGGTGGTGCTCATCAGGAAGCTTTCGGCGGCAGGAAAACAAAAGCCGCCGGCCGGGAAAATGAAACTGACCCGCAGGCGGTGCGCAGGGCGAACTATAGCAAGACTGGGCGCGCGCTGGAACCGTCCGGCCGGTGGTCATTCACTCGATGTCGAGTGCCCACTGAATCAGGTATTTGGCGAGGAAGCCGAGCATGCCGAAGGTCAGGCCCAGGAAGATCACGAAAGTGCCGAGCTTGCCGGCCTTGGATTCCCAGGCCAGCTGCCCGACGATGAACAACATGTAGAGTATGAAGGAACCAAGCCCTACGGAGAGACCAAAAGCGGCGATTTGCTCTTCGGAAAATCCCAGCATCGAGTCGTTCATCGCGCGTGCGGACGTTCAGGCAAGGCGCTGGCATCGACCAGCGCGCGATAAGCGTGCCAGCTGGCGTGGCCCAACAGGGGAATGAGCACGACCAGACCGAGCATGGCGGTCGCAAAACCGAGCAACACCAGCACCATGATCAGCGCCGCCCAAAGGGCCATCGGGCCAGGGTTGGCGAGAACGACCCGCCAGCTGGTCAGGACTGCCATCAGCAGGTTGCTGCGCCGGTCGAGCAGCAAGGGCATGGAGACGATGCTGGAGGCGAAGATCGGTGCCGCCAGCACGCCTCCCATGGCCAGCCAGGCTTCGAACAGGTAGTTGTCCCTACTCAGGACGACGTGGCGCAGGAAGTCCGCTGGCGCGTTGATCGGCACGGGCGCGAGCAGGGTGATCAGAGCCGCCGAGGTGACAACCCATCCGGTGCCGGCCAGGGCCAGCAGCAGACCGAAGCGCACCAGGCACCAATAGCCGCCGGATTCCATGAAGCGGGATTGCTGCCAGCTCAGCCAGGTATCCCGCAGCAGCGGCCAGCCGACGGTGCCGCCATATTCGACCGCGCGACTCATGGCGTACAGACTGGTCGCCAGCACCGGGGCGACCACCAGAAAGCCCGAGAAGGCGCCGGACAGCAGCCAGAAATGCTGGTAGGCTGTGGCCATCAGCGCCAGGCCGAAAGCGGCCAGCAAGGCCCCATGTGCCAGGCTCCAGCAGCCACAACGGAGCAGGTCGCGCCCGCCCAGGCGAAGCCACTGCAGCGGGGCGCTCAGCGGCACGACGAGCACGTCGGGCTGCGGCGGGGAGATCTCGGTCGCGGGGAGGGTCATGAGCTT
>LBIU01000690.1 GCA_000987445.1 Candidatus Accumulibacter adiacens
CAGTTCGTCGTCACCAGCCGCGACATTGCCGCGCGCGAAGACCTCAAGCAGCGCCTGGAAGGCCGCTTTGCCGACCCCTCGGCCGAGTGGAGCGGCCTGCGCGCGCGCGTCCTGCGCCTGGAAAATGGTCCGCCGATCGGCTTCCCGGTGCAGTTTCGCGTCTCCGGCGAGGACCTAGGGGAGCTGCGCCGCGCGGCCGAGGAAGTCGCGGTGCTGATGCGCCGCAATCCGCACCTGCAGGAAGTGAGCTTCGACTGGAACGAGATGAGCAAGGTCGTGCGCATCGACGTCGACCAGGACCGCGCACGCGCACTGGGCATCAGCTCGCGGCAACTCGCCGCCTTCCTGAACTCGATGCTCAACGGCATCAGCATCACCCAGATGCGCGAGGACGACCAGTTGATCGACGTCGTCGCGCGTGCCGCTGGCGACGAACGTGCGCGCATCTCGGCGCTGGCCGACATCAACATCCCCACTGCCAGCGGCCGCTATGTGCCGCTCGCGCAGCTGGCGACGATCCGCTACGCACTCGAGGATGGCCTGATTGCGCGCCGCAATCGCCTGCCGACGGTCACCGTTCGCGCCGATATCCGCGACGACATCCAGGCGCCGGTGGTCACCGCCCAGATTGATCCGCAATTCGACGCCCTACGCGCCCGGCTGCCGGCCGGCTTTCGTATCGAGGCCGGCGGCGCCACCGAGGAATCGGCCAAGGGCGAGAATTCGATCAAGGCGGTGATGCCGCTGATGCTGGTCGGCGTGCTGACCCTGCTGATGATCCAGTTGCAGAGCGTTGGCCGCACCCTGCTGGTGCTGCTGACCGCGCCGCTCGGCCTGATTGGCGTGGCCCTGGCGCTGCTGATCTTCAAGGTGCCTTTCGGCTTCGTCGCCAACCTCGGCGTCATCGCCCTGTCGGGAATGATCATGCGCAACGCGGTGATCCTGGTCGACCAGATCGAGCAGGACGGGAAGGCCGGCACTCCCGCCTGGGAGGCGGTCGTCGGCTCGACGGTGCGCCGCTTCCGGCCAATCATGCTGACCGCTGCGGCGGCGATCCTGGCGATGATTCCCCTGACGCGCAGCGTCTTCTGGGGTCCGATGGCGGTGGCCATCATGGGCGGGCTGATCGTCGCCACCCTGCTCACCCTGCTCTTTCTGCCAGCCCTCTACGCGGCTTGCTATCGGGTGCAGCCGGGCGATCAGAAGGCACTGGACATGACCCCACCAAGGGCCAGCTGAACGACCGCAGCATAAATCGTTCGGCGCTGGCACAAGGCAACTCGCGCAGCGAACTCTTGCCTAAGCACCTGATCGGCAAGACCTTCTACCATCCCTACGGCATGGTTTTCATCTTTTCACGAGCCCGCTCGGCGA
>LBIU01000077.1 GCA_000987445.1 Candidatus Accumulibacter adiacens
AGGACGGCCAGTGCCTGTTCCCAGTGGCCCCGATAGACCAGGTCATTCCAGTCCGGGATGATGTTATTGACCGGGCAGCCGCTACTGCAGAACGGAATGCCACAGTCCATGCAGCGCGCGCCCTGCAGGCTGGCCTGCTCGTCGTCGAGAGCAAGGATGAACTCGCGGTAATGCTTGAGACGCGATTTGGCCGGCTCACTGACTTCCGCCAGACGCTGGTACTCGATGAATCCAGTCGGCTTACCCATGCTTATGCTGCCTCCGGTTGCTTTTGCGCCGCCATCTCGGTGAGTGCCCGACGGTACTCGTGCGGCATGATCTTGACAAAGCTGGCGCGATATCTGCTCCAATCATCGAGCAATCGCCGCGCCTGCAGGCTGCCGGTGTGGCGATGATGCTTTTCGATCAGGCTCTTGAGCAGCGCTTCGTCGGCAACGCCGAGATGGCGCACGTCCACCTTGCCGTGACTTTCCAGTTCATCGCCCGCATCGCTACCCTGACGGGCGGCGAACTCTTCCTCGACCGGTTCGAGCGACACCTGCGCCATGTTGCAACGCGACTCGAACGACCCCTCCTCGTCGAAGACGTAGGCCACCCCACCGGACATGCCGGCCGCGAAGTTGCGGCCGGTCAGCCCGAGCACCACCACCGTGCCACCGGTCATGTACTCGCAGCCATGATCGCCGACCCCTTCGACGACCGCTGTCGCACCCGAGTTGCGGACCGCAAAGCGCTCGCCGGCGACGCCGGAAAAGAAGGCTTCGCCTTCGGTTGCGCCGTAGAGAACGGTGTTGCCAACAATGATGTTGTGCAGGGCTTCGCCGCGGAAACCGGCATTCGGGCGGACGATGATCCGCCCGCCAGAGAGCCCCTTGCCGACGTAGTCATTGCCTTCGCCAACCAGATCGAGGGTCACGCCGCGTGCCAGGAAGGCGCCAAAGCTCTGCCCGGCGGTGCCCGTGAGACGAATCTGGATGCTTCCGTCCGGCAGTCCGGCGTGACCATAGCGTTCGGCCAGCCGGCCTGACAGCATCGCCCCGACGGTACGGTTGACGTTGAACACCGGCAGATCGATGTCGACTTTTTCGCCGCGTTCGAGCGCCGGCCTGGCGAGGGCGATGAGCTCGTTATCCAGCGCCTTGGCAAGGCCGTGATCCTGCGCCTGCTGGTGGAAGACCTGCGTTTCGTCGGCGGCTGCCGGACGATTGAAAATGCGGCTGTAATCGAGCCCGCGGGCTTTCCAGTGGGTGATGCCTTTCTGCATATCGAGCAGGTCGCAGCGGCCGATCAACTCGTTGAAGCTGCGCACCCCCATCTGGGCCATCAGCTGACGCACTTCTTCGGCAACAAAGAAGAAGTAGTTCACCACGTGCTCGGGCTGGCCGGAGAACTTGCGACGCAGCAGCGGATCCTGCGTGGCCACGCCGACCGGGCAGGTGTTGAGGTGGCACTTGCGCATCATGATACAGCCTTCGACAACCAGCGGCGCGGTGGAGAAACCAAACTCGTCGGCGCCGAGCAAGGCGCCAATGAGCACATCGCGACCGGTTTTCATCTGCCCGTCGACCTGCACCCGCACGCGTCCGCGCAGGCGGTTGAGAACCAGCGTTTGCTGCGTCTCGGCAAGGCCGAGTTCCCAGGGTGAGCCGGCATGCTTGATTGACGACTGCGGGCTGGCGCCGGTCCCCCCGTCGTGACCGGCGATCACCAGGTGATCGGCCTTGGCCTTGGTGACGCCGGCAGCAACCGTTCCGACACCGACTTCCGAAACCAGCTTGACGCTGACCGAGGCCTTGGGGTTGGTGTTCTTGAGGTCGTGAATCAGTTGCGCCAGATCTTCGATCGAATAGATGTCGTGGTGCGGCGGCGGGGAAATCAGACCGACACCGGGCACCGAGTGACGCAGGAAACCGATGTATTCGGAAACCTTGTGGCCGGGCAACTGGCCGCCTTCGCCGGGCTTGGCACCCTGCGCCATCTTGATCTGGATCTGGTCGGCATTGACCAGGTATTCGGCCGTCACCCCGAAACGCCCGGAGGCGACCTGCTTGATCGCCGAGCGCAGGCTGTCACCGGGCTGCAGTGGATAGTCGCGCTCGACGCGCGTCTTGCCGATAACGTCAGCAAGGGTCTCGCCACCGCTCAGGACCTTGAAACGTGCCGGGTCCTCACCGCCTTCGCCGGTGTTCGACTTGCCGCCGAGACGGTTCATGGCGATCGACAGGGTGCTGTGCGCTTCGGTCGAGATCGACCCCAGCGACATGGCACCAGTGGCGAAGCGCTTGACGATCTCTTTCGCCGGCTCGACCTCATCGAGCGGGATCGCAGCGCCTGCCGCCTTGATCTCGAACAGGCCGCGCAGCGTCATGTGCCGCTGCGTCTGATCATTGATCAGCGCCGCGTATTCCTTGTAGGTCTCGGTCTTGCCGGTGCGCGTCGCGTGCTGCAGCTTGGCGATCGCATCGGGCGTCCACATGTGCTCTTCGCCGCGCACGCGATAGGCGTACTCGCCGCCGGCGTCGAGCATCGTCGCCAACACCGCGTCGTCACCGAAAGCCTGGCGGTGCAGGCAAATCGCCTCTTCCATGACTTCGAAGACGCTGATTCCCTCGATCTGGGTCGAGGTGCCGGTGAAATACTTGTCAACCACCGCCTTCTGCAGACCGACCACTTCGAAGATCTGCGCCCCGGTGTAAGACATATAGGTTGAAATGCCCATTTTGGACATCACCTTGAGGAGCCCCTTGCCGACCCCCTTGATGAAATGCTTGATCGCCTTGTCGCCCTTTTCGGCGTCGCCTCCGGCCAGGTGCTGCAGCGTTTCCAGCGCCAGGTAGGGGTGCACGGCTTCGGCGCCGTAGCCGGCGAGAACCGCGAAGTGATGCGTCTCCCGCGCGGCACCGGTCTCGACCACCAGTCCGACCCGCGTGCGCAAGCCCTTGGTGACCAGATGTTGATGTACCGCCGAGGTGGCCAGCAAGGCCGGGATGGCGACATGCTCGGCGTCGAACTTGCGGTCCGAGACGATCAGGATGCTGGAGCCGCGATGGACGTGATCCTCGGCTTCGTGGCATAGCGAGGCCAGGCGCGCTTCGACGCCTTCATTTCCCCAGGCCAGCGGATAGCAGATGTCGAGTTCGGCGGAGTGGAACTTGTTGCCGGTGTAGGCAGCGATGCGGCGCAACTTCGCCATGTTGTCGAAGTCGAGGACCGGCTGCGCCACCTCCAGGCGGTACGGCGGGTTGATTTCGTTGATCCCGAGCAGGTTCGGTTTGGGACCGATGAACGACACCAGCGACATCACCAGCTGTTCACGGATCGGGTCGATCGGCGGATTGGTCACCTGCGCGAAGAGCTGCCGGAAATAGCTGAACAAGGGCTTGCTGCGATTCGAGAGAACCGCCAGCGGCGAGTCGTTGCCCATCGAGCCGGTGGCCTCCTCGCCGGAGTTGGCCATCGGCTCGAGAATGAACTTGAGGTCTTCCTGGCTGTAGCCGAAAGCCTGCTGGCGATCGAGCAGCGACGCCGAGTAGGTGCGAGCCGGGCCGGTGGTCGGCGAGGGCAGATCGTCGAGCTTGATGTTGATGCGACCAAGCCAGTCTTCATAGGGCTTGAGGTGCGACAGGGTGTCCTTCAGCTCGCGATCCTCGATGATCCGCCCCTGGTCGAGATCGATCAGGAACATCTTGCCAGGCTGCAGGCGCCATTTCTTGACGATCCGCTCTTCGGGAATTGGCAGGACGCCGGCTTC
>LBIU01000691.1 GCA_000987445.1 Candidatus Accumulibacter adiacens
GACACCATGGCCCCGACGACCCCGGTGGAAACCATCCAGTTGCAGAGCACGCCGCGGATGAAGAGGGTCAGCATGCCGGCCGCTCCGTGGGCGGCGTAGCCGACCGTACGCCCTTCACCGATGTCGCCGATTTTCTGGCCGACGATGTTCGGCTCGGTGCTGAAGCCATAGGTGAAGATGATCGCCATCATCACCGCCACGGTCATCGCCCCGGCGAAGTTACCGACGAAGACCAGGCTCCAGTTGCGCATGATGCCGCCCATGGTCACCCCGGGTCGCTTGTCGATCAGGGCCAGCGGGCACAGCGTGAACACCCCGGTCAGCAGGTCGAAGCCCAACAGGTACAGGATGCAGAAGCCAACCGGGAAGAGAACGGCGCCGGCGAGCGGCTGCCCGGTCTGCACGGTGATGGTGATGGCAAAGGCCGCGGCCAGGGCGAGGATGGCGCCGGCCATATAGGCACGAACGACGGTGTCGCGAGTGGACATGAAGATCTTCGCTTCTCCCGCATCCACCATTTTGGTGACGAACTCTGTAGGTGCTAGGTAGGACATGATGTTTTCCCCCGGGGTGAGTGGTTGAGCGTACTGATGAATGAGCGTCAGCGCCGAGTGCTCGTTTCTGTTGTTGCAGCAAGCAGCCGTTCGCCGGACTTGAGTCCCTCTAAGCATGTACCGTGCCAGTCTGCTGAAACCCAGTAACGGCGGTGTGCCTGCTTCTTCTGGCGGCTGGTTCGAAGCACTCCCTGCCCCCACTTGGGGCGCTTCGGTCAGCGCTGTGCTTGCTCCTGGTGCGGCGCTGCAACAAAATCCGGTGGAGGCGAAATCGGCCCGGGGCATCGATCCCGCCGCGCGCGTGAATGTCGGCCTGACGCCGGCGCAATGGCCGATTGGCAGGTGTTGCCGGCTTGCATTTGGCGCCTGGAAAGTGGCGCGCACCGCCGCGTCGAGCGCGCTGAAAACTGCGGCCGAAGGGCATGGCACGAATACTGCTAAAGCCATTGGGAACGCAAGGCGCTTGCGCCTGCGTGCCGTTTTCAACCAAGCCAATGCCTGCTGACAAGGAGCTACCCATGAATCGCATTGAAGTCACCGAAATGATCGTCGCCGCCAAGATCCAGAAAGGAATCAAGTGGGCCGATGTGGCCAGGGAGGTCGGTCTGTCGAAGGAGTGGGTCACCGCCGGCTGCCTGGGTCAGATGACCTTCGACAAGGCCCAGGCGACGACCGTTGGCAGGATCTTCGGTCTTTCTGCCGAGGCCATAGCGCTGCTGCAGGTGGTTCCCTACAAGGGCTCGCTGCCAACTGCCGTCCCGGTGGATCCGCTGCTCTATCGCTTCTACGAGCTGATCAATGTCTACGGCACGACCTTCAAGGAACTGATTCACGAGGAATTCGGCGACGGGATCATGTCGGCGATCGATTTCAACGTGAATCTCGAGCGCGAAGCGAACGCTGCGGGTGACCGCGTCAGCATCGTCATGTCGGGCAAGTTCCTGCCCTACAAGACCTACTGATCTCCTCGTGTCGGTGAGAGGGCTGGGCTGGCTTGCAGCCGGCCTCGCTGACTCCGAAAGCGATGCGCGCCAGAGGGGGGTGGGAGCATCGTGTCGCTACGCTTCCCGCGGTTAGGCTAGCAGCGGCGATGGCCCGGCGCTGGGCTCAGTGAGTCGAGAGCAGTGGCTGACAAGCCGCCAGCGTGACCGGTTCCGGCCTGGGGGTCGGGGCTGAGCTCTTCTTGGCCGGTGCGCGGGCCTCGGCGCTGAACCACCAATCCAGTTCATTGCCGCAACCGTCTCCGGCCGGGATGGCCGCCTGCTGCTTGCACTCGCTGCTGTCTTGCGGGCAGCGCAGGCGGACGTGGAAGTGGGCGTCGTGTCCGAACCAGGGGCGGAGCTTGTGCAGCCACCCCTTGTCGCCATCGCCCGCGCACAGCTCGCGCTTGATGGCGGCATTGACGAAGATGCGGTCGACTCGGGGATCTACCGCTGCGGCCTTGAGCAGGGTCTGCTGATCGTCACCCCAAAGGGGGCTCACGCCTTCGCCGTCCGCGGTGACCATGCTTGGCGGGTCGGGCTGGTGTGCGGTATCGCGGTTGGCGGTCGCGGCGGAGGGCGCGCGCAGGAACCAGATGTCGAC
>LBIU01000692.1 GCA_000987445.1 Candidatus Accumulibacter adiacens
TGGGTCGGCTATCGCGTCATCCGCGGCTGGCTGGCCCTGTCCGGACGAAGAGCGATCGACGACGTCTGAGCGAGTCACGGATCAACGGTCGGCGACCCACAGCAGCAGGGCATCCAGGGCGGCCTTGCCAAGGCGAGCATTCGGGTCGTTGATCAGGCAGACGACGATCCAGCGCTGGCCGCTGTTGTCCAGCACAAATCCGGCAATCGCGCGCACGCCTTCGAGATAGCCGGTCTTCAGGTGCGCGCGGCCAGCCGCCGAGCCATTCTTCAAGCGCTTGCGCAAAGTGCCGTCGACGCCGGCGACCGGCAACGAGGCGATCAGTTCGGCCATCACCGGGCTCCGCCAGGCAGCCGCCAGTAGCTGCGCCAGGCCCGCCGGCGAGACGCGTGCCTGGCGCGACAGGCCGGAGCCATTGTCGATGAACAGCTCGGGGAGCGGCAGATCGTTGGCCAGCAGCCAGCCGGCCACCTGCCGCCGCGCGCCCTCGATCGTCGCCGGGCGTTCGCTGTCCAGTGTCAGGAACAGCTGGCGCGCCATGACGTTGTTGCTGTACTTGTTGATGTCGCGCACGATCTCGCCGAGCGTCGGCGACTCCTGGACGACCAGTGTGGTGGCGCCAGCCGGTGTGCGGCCTTCGCGCACACGGCCGCTGAAGCGGCCGCCAAGTTCGCGCCAGAGCGCACGAAACAGGCTTTCGACCTGCCTGTCGGCGCTCCACGGGGTCAGGCTCAGGCCGCGTTCGCCACAAGCCGCCGGAAAGCTGCCGCTGACTTCGATGCTCAGCCCCTTGACCACCAGGGCAAGTTGTTCGCGCCAGTCGCCGCAGGCGCCACGCCCGAGGCGCAGGCGATTGTCGATGTGCAGGCCCTCGCTCGGTGTCTCGGCGATCACGCGCACGGCGTTCGCAGCCGCGTCGGCCTGCAGGAGCAGGCGCAGGCTCTTGAAGTTCACCAGTAAGGCGTCGGGGCCGGCATTGTAGGGTCGCAGCGGCTGCTGGTCGAAATCTCCCGGATCGTGCGCCGGCAGTGCAAAGGCGCTGCGATCGAGAATCAGGTCGCCGTCGATTTCACTGACGCCGTGCTGACGCAACTGGCGCAGCAACAGCCAGAACTGCTCCAGCGCCAGCTTTGGGTCGCCGCTGCCGCGCAGGTAGATGTTGCCCTTGAGCCGGCCGTCGCGTGGACTGGCGTCGGCGAGCACTTCGCTGCGCCAGGTATACGCTGGGCCGAGCATCTCGAGGGCGGCGTAGGTGGTTACCAGCTTCATCGCCGAGGCCGGGTTCATCGCCTG
>LBIU01000693.1 GCA_000987445.1 Candidatus Accumulibacter adiacens
GGCAGGTGCTCCGGCGAAGGCGTCGGCCGAGGCCAAGGCGCTTGCCCAGGCGATGACCCCGGGCGAAGGCCAGAAGCGGCTGCAGGCGATGATCGGCACTTTCGACGTCGCCATCCGCACCTGGGTCGATCCGTCCAGCCCGCCGATCGAATCGTCGGCGACCAGCGTCAGCGCCTGGGTGCTCGGCGACCGCTACGTCCAGATGATGCTCTCGGGCGACCTACAGGGGCAGCCCTTCAGTGGCATCGGCTATATTGCGTTCGACAACGTCAGCAAGCTTTACCAAGCGACCTGGATGGACAACGGCAGTACCGGCATGATCTGGTACCAGGGAGGTTTCGACGCGTCCGGCAAATCGGCGACGATGAAGGGGGCGGTTCCCGACCCGCTGACCGGCAAGCCTTCGCCGGTCGAGCTGCGCATGCATCTCGGCGACGACGGCGGTCACCTCACCGAGCTGTGGGGTAGAGGCTTGGGCAGCAAGCTGTTCAAGATGATGGAACTGCGCTACACGCGAAGCAAGTAGTCGAGCTGACTGGAAAAGGAGACGGAAAATGAAGCAAGGCGAAACGGGCAGGCGTTCTTCGCGACGTAAGCTGCTGGGTGGGCTGGCGCTGTTGCTGTGTGCGCAACCAGCCTGGGCGATTTTCGGTGTCTGGCGTCGGGCTGCGAGGCGTACGGTGATTCTGGGCGCTGCAACCACGGCTGCGGTCGCTGACGAAAATGCGGCCGCCTCGCAGCAGGCGGCAGCAGCGGCTTCAGCTGCCACCGCTTCAGCCGCGGCGGCCCAACAGGCGGCCGCTGCTGCCGATCAGGCAGAAGCGCGTGCCAGCCAGACCAAGACGCCGGAGCAGCGGCTCAAGGAACTGCAGTCGCTCTACGACCAGGGCCTGATCAGCGCCAGCGATTACGAGACGGCGAAGCAGAAGATCGTCAATCAGTTGACGCAGTAGGGCGCCTGGCAGTATCCAGTTTGGCTCTGTCAGCTCGTGGCATGTCACCGAGCGAACAAGGGCGGCAAGGCTGAGTTCGCTGATCTGATCTCACCCGGCGAAATCCCGCAATTGCGCTCCCGGGTTCATTTTTTTGAAAGGAATGGCAATGAAAGCAAGGCACAGGCTCGTGGCCGCCGCCGTGGTCGCGGCAGTGGCTGTTCCAGGGGGAATGTTGCTCGATCCGGCGCACGCGGCGGAAAGCAAGGTCCAGCTGATGTTCGTGCAGACTTCGGAAAGCCTGAAAGCGGACGACAAGACGCTGCGTCTGGTCAACGTGGCGCCGCAGACGATCTACTTTTCGGACCGGCCGGTGCGTGTCGCCGGCCATATCACGATGCCGGCGTACCTCGAAGAGTGGACGGCCGCGGCCGGCCCGAA
>LBIU01000694.1 GCA_000987445.1 Candidatus Accumulibacter adiacens
GCCTACCGCAGCTTCGACTTCTCGTGGGTCTACCTGACCACCGCCGACGGCATGATGCTGATCTACCCCTACGTGCCGATCGACCAGGCGGTCAACAATGCACCGCCGACGCAGCAGGTGTACTACACGGCAGCCGACTTTGCGGGGCGGGCGGTCGGCTGGACGGCGCCATACCTGGACCTGGTCGGCGCCGGGATGATGATTACCGCTTCGTATCCGATCTATACGGGTGACCGACTGCTCGGCGTCGCCTCGCGCGACATTACGCTGCAGCAGCTTTCCAGATCAGTGTTGGCACGTCTCGACTGGAGCGACGCGACGAGCGCATTCATCGTCGACCCGCACGGGCTGGCGATCGATGCCAGCGATCCTGAGCTCGAAAGCGAGATCGAGCGCGTCAACAGCGAAAAGAAGGCCGCCGCGCTGTTCTACCGCACGCCGGCCGGACTTGCGAAAGAAAAAACCGACCGAGGTGCCATGGCATCCCGCTTCACCTGGGTCAACGAAGTCAGCGAGGCCGTCCTCGCCAAGGCCGCGCAAGCCGGCGGCGTTTCCGAAGCGCAGGCCATGGAAATCAATGGCCTGCGGGTGCTGGCGGCGCGGATCGAGAGTACCGGCTGGTACGTCGTCCTGGTTGAGCGACCGGCTGGCAGCCGTCAGAGCCCGTAGGTCATCACGATCGGCAGGACCAGAACCGTCATCAGCGTCGACACCATGATCAGGCTCGCCACGTCCTGGGCGTGTGCCGGCGTATACAACTCGACGAACAGGTAGGTGCCCACCGACGACGGCATCAGGCACATCAGGATGAAGACGCCGCGTTCGGTGCCCGCGAAACCAAACAGGCTGGCAAGCCCGAACGCCGTTGCCGATGCCATCAGCAGATGGAAGGACGCCAGCATGACGCCGCGGCCGACCGACGCGAAGTGCAGCGTCGCCAGCGATGATCCCCCGCGCAGGCGAAGAGCGGATCGGGCGCCCTGCGGTAGGCCGCCGAACGTCGGCGAACCATGCCGATCGAAGCGTCGTCGGTTCCCGTTCGCCAACCAGAGGCTCCGCCATGGCGAAGCAGCCCGGCGGCCCGCGCTCAGCACGTGACCAGAACGCTGCGCAGGCTGACGAAAA
>LBIU01000695.1 GCA_000987445.1 Candidatus Accumulibacter adiacens
GAGTACAAGCTCTCCACGAAGCGAAAAGGCGTCAGCTGGTCGCGAGCATTGTCCACCTGGCCTGGCGGGTAAAGTGGCGAGATGCCGGCGTAGCCGATCGGCAGCGGCACCAGCCAGCCGGGTCGCCTGCGTTGCTGCCACAGCACCTCGTCGGGCCTGTCGGGGTTTGCTGTGGTCGGTTCGAAATTGAGTCGCGAGAGATCCAGCAAGGCGTCGAGAGCGGTCGCATCAGCTCGATGAGCGCGCAGTTCCGCCAGACGCTCGCTTAGCAGATCAGCCCGGTGCACCAGTGCAAACCCGGGAAGCAGCCGCCGACGCAGTTTGCTGAAGATCTTCTGCTGGCCATCGACGAAATCGGGCAGGGGTTGCCATTTGGCCGCATGACGTTCGCCATTGCGGGCAGGAAGGATGCTGCCGCCGGCCAGGCGCATGCCTTGCGCGACGCGGTGGGCGAGTTGTGCCCATTGTTCGCCGTCGGACTCGCCAAGCTCGTCCCTGACCGCGATCACCAGGGTGATTTCCATGTGCGCGCGGCCTTCCTCGACCAGCGCCGTTGGCGCGCCATCTTTGCCGACGGGGTTGCGGGTGAGGCTGAAGACCTGCGTGCGCCGCCCGGCGGGCCGCGAAGTTTGCGAGTGAAACCGGTGACAGATGATACCGACCGCACCAAGCCCCCTCTCGATGTCGTCCGATTCGCCTCGCAAGCGGCGTTCGAGCGCGTGGACAAAGCCGGTGAAGGCTGTCGGCGAAGGAAAGCCCCAGGTCAGCGGGCCGGAGATCGCGTTGACATTCTGTACTTGCAGACGCGGCAGAATCAGCAGGCCGCCGGCATCGATCAATAGGTCATTGGTCATGGTCATCAAGCTCCGTGCGGATCATGCGCAATCTGGCATCGAGCAGGTCTTGCCATACCAGGGACTCAGCCAGACCCATTGAGGTCTCATCGGTACGGAGAGTGGTATTGAGCCAGTTGGCAAAGCGCAGGCAGATTTCGTCTTGCCAATCGCCACCCTGCCGCTGGGCAGCGAAGGCATCGTCGATGGCGGCGCGCTTGGGGTCGAGCCAGCACTGCTCGGCGACGTTGAGGTGGCATTTCTCGCTCTGACTCCAGGCTGCGTCGAGCTCGCGCAACTCGCCGGCAAACTGGAGCAGTTCGTCGATGATGCGATCGACCAGTTCTGCGCGCTTGTTGCGGATGCGTATGTTGCTTTCCGTGGTCGCTACTTGCGTAAGGAATTCGCGCAGTGCCAGCGTCAACTGCCGCACTTCGCGGCGGCTGCCAAATCGGCGTGTGAAGACGCTTTCGGTAAAAAAAGGTGGGGGCACGGGTTCGGATTGCCAACTCGGTGGTAGCGATGGCAACAGCCAGTTTTCGCCATGGCGCTCGCTGTTGAGTTGGCTGATGTTCTGGGGTTTGGTGCCGCCATAGTTCTGAATCGCCAGCTTGGGGTACTCCCGATAGCCTTGTGGATGGGGGCGATTTTCCCAGCGTGCGGTGCGCGCGGCCTTGGCTTCGTCGGAGAAACGGTCGTCGCGTATGCGTGTCCAGACCGCATGTACCAGAGATGTCGGAAACAGCGGAGCGAGCAGGTGATAGCTGTCGTCGCCGAGCGGCCAGTAGACTTGCTTGGCCAACTTGTGGGTGGCCGGTGGGCCGTTCGGATCGGGCAAGGTGGCGAATGCCGCCATCCATTCGGCGGCTGCGTTCGTATCGTCCGACAGGGCGTTTTCCAGGGCCGGGTCTTGCGCGATGGCTCGCTCAAGCAGCGTTCGGCCATTGATACTCAGGCGCAGGAATTTGTATACGTCAAGCGCTGCTGCGTTGCCCACGACGTCCGGTTGCATCGAATCCGCCAGGGTATGAGAACCTATCCCGCTGTCACCGGCGCAAGGGTTGCCGCTCGTGCTGAGGCTTGAACCCTTGGCATCCGGGTGGCTGAACTTGAGGGCGTGCGTCACCTGCTGAATCTGACTTACCCGCCGTGCCGCGTCGGCGATCCAGTTTTGCGGCTGGTGGTCAGTAAGCAGCTTTCGCCGTGCTTCCTCGTCATCGTCTTTGAGCTTGTCCAGCTTGGGCTGCAGGCGGTCCTCCGAGATGAATTTCGATACGGTAGATCGAAGTTTCTCGCTGTCGCCCGGTGGAGACAACGGACTACTTGTCTGATTCATGGCTTCTGCTCCTTGTCATGTTATGCCTTTCCATTCCGGCTAAACCCTAGTGCCCAGTGGTAGCGCCAAATCGTTTCTGGCGCTCTGCCAGGCAAATCGATTACCGCGTACCTCTTTGCGCATTCGCGTAGCTCCATGCCTTTGTCGTCGGCGAACTCCTGCAATTCGTCCAGGTAGCGCGGAACAGCCCACGGTCCGATCCTTGGGCCTGCCGTGAGCGCGATTTCACGCGCCCCCCCCCGGGGCGAGAGTCCGAGGTCCGTTGCCCCTCCGCCATCATCCAGGAGAAAGAAGCTGAGTTCGCCATCGTCATCCGGCAATAGCGCGTAGTGCAGCCTCCCCAGCGGATCGAGACGGAAGGGGCTGAGGCGCTGCAGTTCGCCGCTCAGGTGCGCGCGAGTGGTCCACCAGTAGTGCGCTGGTTGCGCGTTTTGCGTTCGACCCGGGTCCGCGCCGAGCATCAGGTCCTTGAGCCGCGCATGTTCCAGATCGACGAGGTTGCTCTCCCACCTCAATGGGTCGCGTTGCTTGATGCGAGGGGCTGCATCAATGGTCTGCCACTGTGCAGCAGTGAGGAGCTGGCTGAGATGGTGGCTGTTGAGTCGAAAGCTGCCGCTCTCGAAGCCAGGGCGGATGAAGGCGGGTTTGCCGTCGCCGGTCGTGAGGTGCGCGACATTGCTGTCCAGCAGATAGATGTTCGGCTGGTCTTCCGGGCACACCCAGTCACGGTCGCGGTGCCTGCGCACCCGGCCGGCCAGTTGGATGATCGAGCGCATCGACGATGGCTCGACGATCGCCCAGTCGTAGTCGTGATCGCGGCC
>LBIU01000696.1 GCA_000987445.1 Candidatus Accumulibacter adiacens
GGAGGCGCCTTCTGCCCGACATGTCAGGGCGCTCGCGAAACCCGCTGACTCTCAGCTATTTTTTCTGGCGAGCAAAGGCCCGTGCGAGATGGCCGTGGAGATCCCGTTCGATATTGGCTTCCTCGAGACGGAGGGTAGCCTGCGCGAGGGCGTCGTCCAAGGCTGTGGGCTCGAGGCCGAGAAACTCCAAGGCACTCTCGGTGGCTGATTCGTGCGCAGCAGAGACACCGGATTTCAGAAAGGCCAGTGCCTTTCCCTCGACGAGCTGCCCCGTGTCCTTGAGGCCACCCATCACCTCGATTTCCCGGGTCAGCGCCAGGTAGAGACTGTGCGAGATGACAATTGGCGGCACCGCGTCCAAGGTCGGAAACACCTGAGCATACTTGTGGGCTACCCAACCGGGGTCCAGAGCCAACTCCCGATACTCCGGTATTGGATGGGTCTGCGCATCAAAGCGAACCAGGCCTGGGGCCGCTACGACTTGCAGAGCCAGCCAGCGCATGTCTTTGCGGTATCGATGGATTCCTGCTTCCACGTCCCCCATGTCGTATCCACGGGTCGTGAGCTTCTTGGCGCGTTTAGCCATTCGTTTGGCCAAGAACGACCTGTCCTTCCTAGCACTGAGCCAATGCTCGCCCATCACCGAATTGATTACCCCTGAAAGTGCGGGCAGTCTGCCGCTGACGTCGGGAAGCCAATGCGAAGCTACGATTGACTCTAGGGAAGCCTGCGTCGAGGCTTTGAACTGGCCCAGCTGAGCGAGAACGCCAGAGTCCTCAACTGACCAGACTCGACCCCCATTGTCTCGCACGGCTTCAGCGAGAGAATGCAGCCAAGCGGCGTCATTGTACTGGCCTATCACGTCCTCGAGCGGCTTGATCAGCTCCTCGTTCAAGGCCTTCAGGGCTGGGAATTTCTTGGCGTAGTCCTTGAGAAGCGTCTCGAGTTTCAAAAGCGACCCGCGGACATCATCGCTGTTGACGATGTGCAGAGCCATTACAGGCGCCCGCCGAGCGGGTTCCAGCGCTTGGTCGAACAGCATGGCAGGTGCTGAATCGAGGATCTTGTGGAAAACTTCGGCTATCCAGAACAGCATCCAGCTCTGGCCTAATGCCGCCTCACCGGTGACGCCGTGACGAGCAAGGATATCTCTTGCGCTGTTCGCCAGCAGCTTGTCCGTCGATGGATCTGCGCGAACCTGGCTCGCTCGCACGGCGGCCATGCTGTCTGCCTCCGTGTCCTGAGTCCA
>LBIU01000697.1 GCA_000987445.1 Candidatus Accumulibacter adiacens
CGCGCGGGCGGCGCTCGAAGCCTTGCCGGGAGTCGGTCGCAAGACCGCCAACGTGGTGCTCAATACCGCTTTCGGTGAGGCGACGATGGCCGTCGACACGCACATTTTCCGCGTCGCCAACCGCAGCGGGCTGGCGCCAGGCAAGACGCCGCTGGCGGTCGAACGCGCGCTGCTCGCGCGCGTTCCGGAGGAGTTCCTGCAATCGGCGCATCACTGGCTGATCCTGCACGGGCGCTACGTCTGCAAGGCGCGCAAACCGGAATGCTGGCGCTGCGACATCGCCGATCTGTGCGCCTGGCCGGAGAAGAGCGATCCCTATGGAGCGAAGCGGCCATGAGCGTGGCCAGCGCGCTGGTCGCCGGCAACGATCCACTGCCTGCTCTGGCGGAGGAAGCCCTGGCGCAGGCGCTGGCCAGGACCGGTGCCAGCCATGCCACCGGCGTACTGTTGTTTCTGACGCCGGACTTTTCGCGGCACGCGCAGCAGACGGTCAGCGCGGTGGCACGGGCCGCCCAGTGCACCGAGGTGGCCGGGGGCATCGCGGCCGGGGTCTTCAGTGAGCACGGCTGGGTCGTCGATCGACCCGCAGCGGCCGTGATGGTGTTTGCCGGCGATCTTTCGCTGGATCATCGCCAAGGCGGCGTGCCCCCTGACCCGGCGGGTCAGCAGGCCGTCTTGAGCTATGCCGGCGGCAGCTTCCCGTACCCCTGGGGCGACGCGACGAAAAGGCGTTTCGGCGGCAGCTTCGCGGGTAGCGGCGGCGGCAGCGCGCCCACTGCCTGGCAGCACAGTCGTCTGGCGGCCAACTGCAGTGTGCATCTGCGCGGCGCACAGATCGATGTCGGCGTCTCGAGCGGCTGGAGCCTGCTCGGCGAGCCACAGCCGGTCGAGCGCAGCCGTGCCTATGACGTGCTGCAGCTGGGTGGTGAAAAGGCGTTCGACAGCCTCCTCGCCGTCTTGCCGGCAGATTTGCGCGGGCAGGCACCGCTGCCGCTGGGCGCCCTGTCGGCGGTGCTCATCGACGAGGACAGTGCCGGCCATGCGGGTCGCACCGGAAGCCCTGGCGGTGCGCTTGCCGGTGCGGGCGCTTTCGCGGCGGGTGCCTGGCATTCGGCGGCCATTCTCTCGGTCAACGCGGCTGATCGCTCGGTGAGCCTGGCCGAAGGGACCAAGCCGGGACAGCGGCTGGCGTGGGCGATTCGCCGACCGCAGTCGGCCGTAGACGACATGCGCCGTAGCGTCGCGCAGCTGGCCGCGGTGATTGTGAAACCGCTCGCCGGCCTGGTTTTCTCGTGTTTCGGTCGCGGTCCCTATTTTCATGGTGGCGACGACCGCGAACTCGACTGCCTGCGGCAACGCTTTCCCGGTCTGCCGCTGCTCGGCGTTTACGGAACCGGGCAGATCGCTGCCTGCGCTGCCGGTGGCAACCGCTCGCTGCACAACGCCGTGGTCACTGCCCTGATCAGTCATCCCCTCCGGAGGCCCGATGTTCAATCCCAGTCGTGAGCAGGTACGGCAGTTCTTCTGTGCCGCGTGGCGCAAGCATCGCGATCGCGCCATCCTCGAAGGTGCCGAAGTGACCGCCGCCGATCTGATCGTCGAGCACCCGGAATATCACGCCCTGCTCGAAAACCCGGAGCTGGCGGTGGAGCAGGAGTTCACGCCCGAGAACGGGCAAATGAACCCCTTCCTCCACCTCTCCCTGCACCTCGCCGTCGCCGAGCAGATCAGCATCGACCAGCCGCCGGGCATCCGTGCCGCCTACCAGGCGCTGCGCGGACGGCTGGAAGTCCATGCGGCAGAACATGCCATCCTCGAGTGTCTTGGCGAGGCGCTGTGGCGTTCGCAGCGTGACGGCAGCGCCATCGACGGCGTCGCCTACCTGGATTGCGTGCGCCGTGCCGCCGGCGCCTGAGGCCTGCCACGGCAGGCCGG
>LBIU01000078.1 GCA_000987445.1 Candidatus Accumulibacter adiacens
GACCATCTGCTGCTTGGTGAGGGGGAGCAGAAAAGTGGCGGGCATCGACGCCCGTCGATCCTGGCCGATGCCCTCGAAGCCTTGTTTGGTGCGGTCTGGCTGGACGGCGGTTTCGACGCCGCCAGCGAAGTCATCCTCCGCCTGTACCAGGGCATGCTTCTCGAACTGGCGCCCGGGCAAAAGATCAAGGACGCCAAGACGCGGCTGCAGGAGTACCTGCAAGGTCGACGCCTGGCCTTGCCACAGTACGCGCTGATCAATACCGAAGGCGAAGCCCATGCGCAGCATTTCACGGTTACCTGCACCATCGAGGCGCTGCGCATCCGCAGTGAGGGGAGCGGCAGTACGCGCCGGGCGGCAGAACAGGTGGCCGCCGAGCGTGCGCTTGACGGGATGGCCAGCGGATGAGTGAAATCGTTTCCGGCCGCATTGCCATCGTCGGCCGTCCAAACGTCGGCAAGTCGACGCTGCTCAATGCCTTGATCGGCGAGAAAGTCAGTATCGTCTCGCGGCGCGCGCAGACCACCCGCCATCGCATCATGGGCATCCTCACCGAGGCCGATGCGCAGTATGTCTTCGTCGATACCCCCGGTTTTCAGACCAGGCACGTCAATGCCCTCAACCAGGCGATGAATCGCGGCGTCAGGCAGGCGCTCGCCGAAGTGGATGTGATCCTGTTTGTCGTCGAGGCCTGCCGCTTCGACGAGCGCGATCGCGCGGTGCGCAAGCTGCTGCCGGAAGGCTGTCCGGTGATCATCGTGGTGAACAAGATCGACCAGATCAAGAACAAGGCCGAACTGCTGCCCTATCTCACGCAGCTGGCCGGTGAGGGTGAGTTCGCGGCCATCGTTCCGGTCAGCGCGACGCGCCGCGCGCAACTCGCGGCGCTGCTTGGCGAAGCGCGCAAGCACCTGCCGAACGACGAGTTGCTTTTCGGCGAAGACGAGATCACCGACCGCAGCGAAAAATTCCTCGCCGCCGAGTACATTCGCGAAAAGCTGTTTCGCCTGATCGGCGACGAACTGCCTTACGGCGCGACCGTCGAAATCGAGCGCTTCGTGGTGGACGGTCCGCTGCGGCGGATCAGCGCGGCGATCGTCGTCGACCGCGCCGGGCACAAGTCGATCGTCATCGGCAAGGGCGGCGAAGTGGTCAAGCGCATTGCCTCCGAGGCGAGGCAGGACATGGAGCGGATGTTTGGCGGGCCGGTGTTTCTGGAAGTATTTGTCAAGGTCAATTCGGGTTGGGCCGACGATGCGCAGCTGCTCAAGAGCCTGGGCTACGAGTAGCACGACTCCCGCGCAGCTGGTGCACCCTACGAACAGGCTAGAAGGGCGGCTGCGCCTGTTGATTGCCGGCGCGCAGGTCGAAAAATGAAGCAATGAATCAATGAATCAGCGGCACAAGGTCGATGGACAGCCGGCGTTCGTGCTGCATGCCTATCCCTACAGCGAGACCAGCTTGATCATCGATGTCTTTTCGCGCGACTTCGGGCGGGTCGCCCTGCTTGCGCGCGGGGCGCGCCGGCCGCGCTCGGTGTTGCGCGGCGTGCTGCTCGCCTTTCAGCCGCTCGAGGTCGGCTGGGCAGGACGAGGCGAGGTGCAGACCCTGATGAAAGCCGAGTGGCGAGGCGGACAACCACTGCTGGGGGGGAAATCGCTGTTTTGTGGCTACTACCTCAACGAGTTGCTGATGCACCTGCTGCCGCGCGAGGATGCCCACGCGCGGCTGTTCTCGGTCTATGCGGAAACGTTGCGCCGCTTTGCCGACGGCGCGCAAGAGGCGGACCTGCGCTGCTTCGAGCGGGCGCTGCTGCAGGAACTGGGCTACGGGCTGATGCTCGAGACCGACGCCGATGGCGTCAGCGTCGAGGGCAGCGCACACTACGGCTACGAGATCGAGCGTGGTCCGGTACGCCTTGCCGGGCCGGGGGATTCGGCGCTCGCGGTGAGCGGCAGGACGCTGCTCGACCTGGCACGCGAGGACTTTTCCGATCCGCGCTCGCTGGCCGAAGCCAAGCGGCTGATGCGCACGCTGATTGGCCACTATACCGGCGGCAGGCACCTGGCGAGCCGCAGGATTTTCAGGGAGCTACAGGAACTATGATCGAACTGGGCGTCAATATCGACCATGTGGCGACGATCCGACAGGCGCGCTGCACCTACGAACCCGATCCGGTGTGGGCGGCGGTCGAAGCGCATCTCGGCGGTGCCGATGGGATCACCATCCACCTGCGTGAGGATAGACGACACATTCAGGACGCCGATGTCGAGAAACTGCGCGAGCTGGCGCAGATCAAGCTCAACCTGGAACTGGCGGCAACCGAGGAAATGATTACCATCGCCTGTCGCGTCAAGCCGCAGATGGCGATGCTGGTGCCGGAAGGGCGGCACGAAGTGACCACCGAAGGAGGGCTCGACGTCCTGGCCCAGGAGGCGGCGCTGCGTCGGTCGGTCGCCCGCCTGACCGACGCCGGCATCATCAGCAGCGTCTTCATCAATGCCGACCCGGCGCAGGTGGAAGCGGCCGCACGCATTGGCGCGCGCGTCTGCGAGATTCACACCGGCCCTTATGCGCACGCCTTCTACACGCAGGGGCGCGACCCCGAAAGCCCCGCGGTTCTGGCCGAGATCGAGAAGATCCGCGTCGCCGGCGCTGCGACTCGCCAGCTCGGCATGCGCTTCAACGCCGGGCACGCGCTCAACTACTTCAACGTGCAGCCGGTGGCGCAGCTGGCCGGCATCCGCGAGCTGCACATTGGGCATGCGATCATCAGTCGAGCGATCTTCGTCGGCTTGCGCGAGGCGGTTCGCGAAATGAAACGCCTGATGCGTGAGGCGCAGGCGCTGCCGTCCGCGACGCCGACATGATCGCCGGTATCGGCACCGACATCGTCGCCGTTGCCCGCCTCGGCGGGCTCTACGAGCGGCATGGCCAACGCGCGTTGGCGAAACTGCTGTCGCCGCGCGAATGTAGCGAGTTTGCCGCCGCGCACCAGCCGGCGCGCTTTCTCGCCAAGCGCTTCGCCGCCAAGGAAGCCTTCGGCAAGGCGCTCGGCATCGGTCTGAGCGCTCCGGCGAGCCTGCCGAACATCGGCGTCGTTCATGATTCGCTGGGGCGACCGCTGTTCGAGTACGCCGCGCCGCTGGCGACGCTTCTCGCCCAGCGTGGCCTGGTTGCCCACCTCTCGATCAGCGACGAGAACGACTATGCCGTCGCTTTCGTCATCCTGGAGCAGGCATCAGCGAGGCGGACGGCATGAGTGAAACGAATGGCATGAATCCCGGCGCGCAGGCGCCGATCAAGCTGCCGCTCGGCCCGCTGATGATCGATGTCGCCGGGCTCCGCCTGTCCGACCTCGAACGCCAGCGCCTGTGCCATCCGCTGGTCGGCGGACTGATTCTTTTTGCCCGCAACTACCAGTCCCCGGAACAGCTCGAGCAGCTGACCAGCGAGGTACATGCCCTGCGTACGCCGGCCTTGCCGATTGCCATCGACCACGAAGGGGGCAGGGTGCAGCGCTGCCGGGAAGGCTTCACGCATTTGCCGGCGATGCACCGTCTTGGTGAATTCTGGGACCGCGACCCGACGGCGGCGCTCACGGCCGCCCGCGAGCTGGCTTATGTTCTTGCTGCCGAGCTGCGCGCCCGTGGGGTCGATCTGTCGTTTACGCCGGTGCTCGATCTCGACTGGGGACGCAGCAGCGTCATCGGCGATCGTTCGCTGCATCGCGACCCGGCCGTCGTCGTCGAGCTGGCGGCAGCGCTCATCGATGGTCTGCGCGGCGCCGGCATGGCCGCCTGCGGCAAGCATTTCCCCGGGCATGGCTGGGTCGAGGCCGATTCGCACGTCGACCTGCCGGTGGACACGCGCCGCCTCGATGAGCTGGCGCCCGACCTCGAACCCTACCGGCGCCTGGCGCTCGACGCGGTGATGCCGGCGCACGTCATCTATCCGCAGGTGGATCCACGCCCGGCGGGTTTCTCGCCGGTCTGGATACGCCTGCTGCGCGAGGAGCTGGGCTTCGCTGGCGTGATCTTCAGCGACGATCTGTCGATGGCCGGGGCCAGCGTCGCCGGCGACATCGTCGCGCGCTGCACGGCCGCCTGGGATGCCGGCTGCGACATGTTATTGGTATGCAATACGCCGGAATCGGTCGGCGACCTGCTGGCGCGCTGGCGGCCCGTCGCCGATCCGCTGCGCGCGGCGCGGGTCGAGCGCCTGTACCCGGTGAGTTCCGCTATCGCTTGGGCCAGCCTGCAGCAGGACGCCACCTACCGGAATGGGGTCAAGACCTCGCGCCAGCTGTCGGCCTGAGGCCGGAAAGGAAACAGGCAGCCGAAGCTGCCTTTCCTGTTGTCGCGCGGGTGGCGGTGAGCGCTGCTTGTAGCCTCGTACTCGTATTGTGTGGCCAGTCTGGAGCGCTGCCCAGAGCCGTTGCCAGCAGCGCGACGGCTAGCGAACGCGCGAGCGGTATTCGTTGGAACGGGTGTCGATGTCGATCTTGTCGCCGATCTCGACGAAGGCCGGGACCGGCAGCTCGAAACCGGTGGCCAGGCGGGCCGGTTTCATCACCTTGCCCGAGGTGTCGCCTTTCACCGCCGGCTCGGTATACACGACCTCGCGAACGACGCTGCTCGGCAGGTCGACCGAGATCGCCTTGTTGTTGTAGAAGACCGCCTCGCAGGGCATTCCGTCTTCGAGATAGTTGAGCGCGTCGCTCATGCAGTCGGCTTCGATTTCATACTGGTTGTACTCGGCGTCCATGAAGAC
>LBIU01000010.1 GCA_000987445.1 Candidatus Accumulibacter adiacens
TCGGCGAAAAGAGCCGCCGAGCGGCCGGTCGAGTGATAGCCGGGCTGCTGCTCGCCTTCGAGCACCACCACCCGGCCATGGCCAGCGAGCCAATAGGCCACCGACGCACCGGCGATACCGGCGCCGACGATGAGAAAGTCGGCTCGATCAGCGGCTGTGGTGGCGCTCATCCCCTGCTCCTTTGTTCTCGGACCGGTCTGCCCGGGTCTGTGCGCAAGCGATCGCCGGCGCCAGTCAAGCTTGCCTGACAGGCGTGGCGCGGGTCAAGGCGAGGTGTCGGGCATGCCGATCACGATCGCCATCGTCGATCGCAGCGACGCTTTCGAGAGCGGCGACATAGGGCAAGGGCAGGCCATGCTCCCGGGCGCCAGCGACGACCAGCGCCTTGTACCACGAGTACGGCTTCCAGGAAGGCTCGATGCGCGTCGCCTGATAGAGGCTGGCGCTGAGCAGCGCCGCCTTGTGCTGCAGCTGAACCCGCTTCTCGTCGTAGCCCGCCCCGAGGCCTTCTGCGGCATCGAGTATCGGCTTCTCGGCGAGGGCAATTTCGTACAGTACGCCAAAGACGACCGCGCCCGGGTCAGCGCTGGCGACGACGTCGCACTTTCCCGAACCGTCCCTGCCCGCCTTGTGCCAGGCCAGCCGATGCCCGTGCAAGGCGGCGATACCGAGCGGGCGCGCGGACGGGACGCGCTCGCGGATACGGGCGAGCAGCATGTTCGAGCCATACGCGAAGTTGACCACGGCCGGGGCTGGTGAGGGGACGATCGCTGCCGGCCGCACAGAACCGTTCTCGGGCCGGGGCTGTGGCGCGCCGCGGCCTAGAACGGGATATCGTCGTCCATGTCGTCGAAACTGGGTTTCTTCTTGGCGGGAGCCGCCGCGCGGGCGCCACCGGCATTGTCGGCCGACGACGGCATACTGCCGCCGTACTCGCTTTCGCCGCTCGACGATGACGGCGAACCCATGCCTTCGCGACCACCCAACATCTTCATCTCGTTGCCGATGATTTCGGTGGTGTAGCGTTCGTTACCATCCTTGTCCTGCCATTTGCGCGTCTTCAGACTGCCTTCGACGTACACCGACGAGCCCTTCTTCAGATACTGGCCGGCGATCTCGGCGAGGCGCCTGAAGAACACGATGCGATGCCACTCGGTGGCTTCCTTCTTGTCGCCGGTCTGCTTGTCCTTCCACGATTCCGAGGTCGCGATCCGGATGTTGCAGACGGCATCGCCGTTGGGCAGGAAACGGGTTTCCGGATCGGCACCCAGATTGCCGACCAGAATTACTTTGTTTACCGAAGCCATGTTGCCTCCCTGGATGGTGTACGAAAAAGAGAAAGCGCGATTATAGAGCGTAAGCGCCAGCGCTTAAGCGTAGGCCCGAAGCGGAGACCTCAGGCGGCTGCCTGCCGGTGACGCAGCGCCGGCATGGTCATGGTCGTCGACAGCGACAGCCAGACCACGGTGAGCAGCGCGCCGCAAGCCCAGACGGCACCCGGGCCAAGGTGCTTGGCCAACGCGCCGCCGAGCACCCCGCCAACGAACAGGCCCAGGGCCTGCGTGGTGTTGTAGACGCCGAGCGCGGCGCCCTTGGCGTGCGGCGGCGCAATCCGCGAAATCAGCGAAGGCTGCGTCGCTTCGAGAATGTTGAAGGCCACGAAGAACAGCGTCAGCCACAGTGCCAGCCCGTAAATGCTCGTTGAGAAGAGGCCAAAACCGACCTGAACGACGAGCAGCAGGATCACCGCCGTATTGAAGACCAGCTTCATGCGGCCATATTTCTCGGCGGCGATGATCGCCGGCACCATGATCACGAAGGACAGCAGCAGCGCCGGCAGGTAGAGCTTCCAGTGTTCGCCAACCGGCAGATCGCCGGTCGAGATCAGCTGCGCCGGCAACAGCACCCACATCGCAGTGAGCATCAGGTGCAGGGCGAAAACACCGAAGTTCAGGCGCAGCAGCTGGCGATTGGCGAGCACTTCGAGAAAACTCGGCCAGGTCGGTCGACGCGGCACTGCCGGCGCGACCGGGACGACCTTGACGACGACGAAAATCGCCAGCAAGGCCAGACCGCCGGTCAGGGTGAAGATGCCGGGCATGCCGATGCTGACGAAAAGCAGCGGCGCGGCGACCATCGAGATGGCAAAGACCATGCCGATCGACGAGCCGATCATGGCCATCACCTTGGTCAGATGCTGCTCGCGCGTGAGGTCGGCAGCGAGCGCGGTAACCGCTGCCGAAATGGCACCGGCGCCCTGCAGCACGCGGCCGGCAATGACGCCGTAGATGTCGCCCGCGGAAGCGGCAACGAAGCTGCCGACGGCAAAGAGAATCAGTCCGAAGACGATCACCGGCTTGCGCCCGAAACGATCGGAGGCGGCGCCGTAGGCGATCTGCAGGCAGGCCTGCGTCAGCCCGTAGGCGCCGAGCGCCATGCCGACCAGCGCCACATCGTGGCCGGACGGCAGATCCTGTGCATAGATGGCGAAGACGGGGAGGATCAGGAACAAGCCAAGCATGCGCAAGGCAAAGACAGCCGCCAGGCTGATGCCGGCGCGCTTCTCCTGGCTGCTCATTCGGTCGGTAGTTGGGGCGGACATGGGATTTTGGTGCCGGACTGCGGAATTGCGTATATTAGCAGGTTTGCCAAAGCCCCTCGGGCTCGCAGCCAATGGACGAGAGCAAGCAAATTCGCATCCGCGGTGCACGTACGCACAACCTGAAGGACGTCAATCTCGACCTGCCGCGCAATCGCCTGATCGTAATCACCGGGCTTTCCGGTTCCGGCAAGTCATCGCTGGCTTTCGATACGCTCTATGCCGAAGGCCAGCGCCGCTACGTCGAGTCGTTGTCGGCCTACGCCCGGCAGTTCCTGCAACGCATCGAGAAACCCGACGTCGACCTCATCGAGGGCCTGTCGCCGGCGATTTCGATCGAGCAGAAGGCAACCAGCCACAACCCGCGCTCGACGGTCGGAACGGTCACCGAGATTCACGACTACCTGCGCCTGCTCTTCGCCCGCGTCGGCACCCCCTACTGCGCCGAGCACCAGCAGGCCCTGGAAGCGCAGACCGTCTCGCAGATGGTCGATCATGTCCTCGCCTTGAGCGAAGACAGCCGGTTGATGATCCTGGCGCCGGTCGTCGCCGACCGCAAGGGCGAGCAGCTCGAACTCTTTGCCGAGTTGCGCGCGCAGGGTTTTGCCCGCCTGCGGGTCGACGGCCAGATCTACGAGATCGATGCCCTGCCCAAACTCGCCAAGACGCGCAAGCACAGCGTCGATGTGGTCATCGACCGCCTGAAAGTACGCGCCGACATTCGCCAGCGCCTGGCCGAATCCTTCGAGACCGCCCTGCGCCACGCCGACGGCCGCGCCATCGCCTACGAAATGGACAGCGAACGCGAGCATTTCTTCTCGGCCCGCTTTGCCTGCCCGGTCTGTTCGTACTCGCTGCCCGAGCTCGAGCCGCGGACCTTCTCCTTCAACAGCCCGATGGGCGCCTGCCAGAAATGCGACGGCCTCGGCATCATCCAGTTCTTCGACCCCAGGCGCATCGTCGGCCATCCCGAGCTGTCTCTTGCCGCCGGCGCCATCCGCGCCTGGGACCGGCGCAACCCCTTCTATTTCCAGATGCTGTCTTC
>LBIU01000698.1 GCA_000987445.1 Candidatus Accumulibacter adiacens
TCAGGTCGATGTCGGGAAACTGCTTGAGGATCCCCGAACGTTCGATACCGTCGGCGACCGTCGACGCGTCCGGCACCTCGATATTCACCCATAGCTGCTGGCCGGGTTCCGAATAGGCAATACCGATCTGCATCCCGCTCTCCTCAAGCCGTCATGCCGGCGGCACCGGCGGCCACCTTGGCGGCGCGCGCCTGCAGGCTTCGTTCCAGCATCCGCTTGCCCGCCAGAAGGAAGCCGAGGACGGCGAAACCGCCTGGCGGCAAGATCATCAGCAGCGCGCCACCGTAGTCGGGGATCTGCAGTTCGAGGAAAGCGAACGCTGGCCCAAGCAGATTCGATGCCTGCGCGAACAGCGTCCCGGCGCCGAGCAGTTCGCGGATCAGACCGATCACCGTCAAGGCGCCGGTGAAACCCAGCCCCATCGCCAGGCCGTCGACCACCGCCGCGAGCACACTCGATTTCACCGCGAAGGCCTCGGCACGGCCCAGGATCGCGCAGTTGCACACGATCAGCGCGATGAACAGGCCGAGCACCTTGTACAGCTCGTGCAGCCAGGCGTTCATGGCCATATCGACCACCGTGACCAGCGTCGCGATGAGCACCACGAAAACCGGGATACGCACCTGCGAGCTGACCGTATGCCGGATCATCGACACCAGCAGGTTGGCGGCGACCAGCACCGCGGTTGTCGCCAGGCCCATACCGAGGCCGTTGGTGCCGCTGGTGGTCACCGCCATCGCCGGACAAAGCGCCAGCATCTGCGACAGCACCACGTTCTGCTCCCACAAGCCGTTCTTGATGACCCGTCGAAGATCGTCGCTCACTGCCCTTCTCCCAGAATTTCCTGGCGATGCTCATTGAAGAACGCCAGTCCGCCCTTGACCGCCCTGACCACTGCCCGCGGCGTGATGGTCGCGCCGGCGAACTGGTCGAAGGCGCCGCCATCCTTCTTGACCGCCCATTGCTCTGGCGGCGGCGTGCCCAGTGACTTGCCGGCGAAGCCCTCGATCCAGGGCGACTTGGCGGCTTCGATCTTGTCGCCGAGACCGGGCGTCTCGGCGTGCTTGACGACGCGCACGCCGAGCGTCGTCCCGTCGGCGTCGAGCGCCATCAACAGCTGGATGTCGGCGGCGTAGCCGCGCTCGGCGACCTGGAACACCGCGCCCCTGACCTTGCCGCGCTGGCGCGCCCGGTAGATGGTGACCGGCCGGCCGTCACGTTCGATGGTCAGCGTATCGCCGAGGAGATCGTTGTCGGCAAAGCCTGCGGGCAGTACCTCGCCGAGCGAGCTGCGCAGGTCCGCGGCTTCGGCAGCGGCAATGGCCGC
>LBIU01000699.1 GCA_000987445.1 Candidatus Accumulibacter adiacens
TTCAGATCACCGTCTTCGAGATAGCGGTTCATCAACTCTTCTGACGACTCGGCCGCCGCCTCGACCATCTTGGCGCGCCACTCGTCGGCCTCCGCCTGCATTCCAGCCGGAATCTCGCGATAGTCGAACTTCATGCCCAGGGACGCTTCATCCCAGATGATGGCCTTCATCTTGATCAGGTCGACGACGCCCTCGAAGTAGTCTTCCTTGCCGATCGGAATCACGATTGGCACCGGATTGGCGGTCAACCGGGTCTTCATCTGCGCCATGACCTTGAAGAAGTCGGCACCCTGGCGGTCCATCTTGTTCACGAAGGCCAGACGCGGCACCTTGTACTTGGTGGCCTGACGCCACACCGTCTCGGACTGCGGCTGCACCCCACCGACCGCGCAATAGATCATGCACGCGCCATCGAGAACCCGCATCGAACGCTCGACTTCGATGGTGAAGTCAACGTGACCGGGCGTATCAATGATGTTGACCCGGTGCTCGGGACGGTCGAGCTGCATACCCTTCCAGAAGCAGGTGGTCGCCGCCGAAGTAATGGTGATACCGCGCTCCTGCTCCTGCGCCATCCAGTCCATGGTCGCAGCGCCATCATGGACTTCACCAATCTTGTGGTTGATACCCGTGTAGAACAGGATACGCTCGGTCACCGTCGTCTTGCCGGCGTCAATGTGAGCGCTGATACCGATATTCCGGTAGCGCTCGATAGGGGTTTTACGTGCCACAGTAATAGACCTTCACGAATAAAGAGCGATCGTCGCCGCAACGCGGCGACGCTTTTGGGTGTGACCTAGAAGCGGAAATGCGCAAAAGCCTTGTTGGCCTCAGCCATACGGTGAATCTCATCACGCTTCTTGACGGCACCGCCGCGACTTTCGGAGGCCTCCAGGATTTCGGCAGCCAGACGCTGGCCCATCGATTTCTCGGAACGCTTGCGGGCCGACTCACGCAACCAGCGCATGGCCAAGGCCATGCGGCGGCTCGGACGCACCTCAACCGGCACCTGGTAGTTGGCACCACCGACACGGCGACTCTTCACCTCGACCAGCGGCCTGATATTGCCGAGAGCCAAACCGAAGGTCTCCAACGGATCCTTGCCGGTCTTGGTCACGATCTGATCAAAGGCACCGTAAACGATGCGCTCGGCAACAGACTTCTTGCCGCTCATCATGATCGTATTGACAAACTTCGATACATCAACGTTGCCAAACTTCGGGTCTGGCAGAATATCGCGCTTCGGCACTTCACGACGACGGGGCATAACAACCTCTCATAGTCACAATTCAGTCGAAGAACCGGGCAAAACGCCCCGCTCTCCCGGCCGCCCATAGGGAACGGCCCTTACTCGGACGAAAATCAAGCCGCCTTCTGGCGCTTGGTTCCGTACTTGGAACGACCCTGCTTACGCTTCTTGACACCCTGGGTATCGAGCGAGCCGCGAACGGTGTGATAACGAACACCCGGGAGGTCTTTCACACGACCGCCGCGGATCAGCACTACAGAGTGCTCCTGCAGGTTGTGCCCCTCACCACCGATGTAGGAAATCACCTCGAAACCATTCGTCAAGCGCACCTTGCAGACCTTGCGCAAAGCAGAGTTCGGCTTCTTCGGAGTGGTGGTGTACACGCGCGTGCAGACCCCCCGTTTTTGCGGGCAATTTCCCAGCGCGGGAACTTTGCTCTTGGTGCGGATAGCCTCGCGAGGCTTGCGCACCAACTGGTTAATTGTTGGCATGTTTCCACCCTTCTATTCAGTGCAGAGACGTTCGTGAAGACCACATGACGTCTGCAAAAAACCAAGGCGGACCGGA
>LBIU01000079.1 GCA_000987445.1 Candidatus Accumulibacter adiacens
CTTTGCAGGTGCAGCTTGTAGACCGAGTGCCAGGGGGCGACGTGGTCGCCGGCCGCGGCGACGGCGAAGATCGGGCAATGGATGTCACTGATCGAAATGGCACGGCCCTCGACCATGTACTTGCCCTCGAAGAGCTCGTTGTCCACGTACAGGCGGCGGAGCAGTTCGGAGTGCTGGCGATAGGGCATGCGCGTGCCGTCGGCGTTCCAGGCCATCAGGTCGAACATCGGTTCGCGGTGGCCGAGGTAGTACTCGCGAACCATCTTCGACCAGATCAGATCGGCCGATTTCAGGACCTGGAAGCCGCCGGACACCTGCTTGTGGTCGAGGTAGCCTTTCTGCCACATCATGTCCTCGAGCAGCGTCACTTCGCTGGCGTCCATGAAGACGTTGATCTCGCCGACTTCGGTGAAGTCGGTCATGGTGGTGAACAGGGTGACGCTGGCCAGGCGCTCGTCGCCGTCGCGGGCCATGGCCGCGGCGGTGATGGTCAACAGGATGCCGCCCAGGCAGTACCCGGCGGCGTGGATCTTGCGCTCGGGTTGCAGCTCGGAGATGACCTCGATGGCCGCCAGCGTGCCGTGTCGGCGGTAGTCCTCCATGCCCAGGTTGCGGTGTTCGGGACCCGGATTGAGCCAGGAGACCATGTACACGGTATGGCCGCGGTCGACGAGGTACTTGACCAGCGAGTTGTGCGGCGAGAGGTCGAGGATGTAGTACTTCATCATCCACGCCGATTGCATGAGCACCGGTTCGCGCTGGACGCTGTCGGTGGTGGGCGAATACTGAATCAGCTCGATCAGGTGATTGCGGTAGACGACCTTGCCGGGGGTGATGGCCAGGTTTTCCCCGACCCGGAAAGCTTCCACCCCGGCTGGTGCTTCGTTGCGCAAGGAGCGCTTGAAGTCCTCGCGATAGTGGCTCGCGCCGCGCATCAGGTTGGCGCCGCGCTCGTCAATCGTCGTGGCCACGATCTCGGGGTTGAGGAAGGGGACATTGCACGGTGCCGTCATGTCGAGGATTTGCCGGGCGGTGAAGGAAACCGCCGCCTGGCTGTGCTTCGAGATGCCGCGCACGTCGGTGGTCGCGTTGTGCCACCATTGCTGATTGAGCAGGAAGCCCTGGTAGATGACGTTGTAGGGAAAGCGCTGCCAGCCGGGATGGTCGAACCGATGGTCGCCGTGCAGCGGTGCGATGCACGGTTCGGCGTTGCCGGTGAGCGCCGAGCTCAGCGCGTAACTGCCCAGACGCATCGCCTTGCGCATCGCCTTGGCGCCGAGTTGAAACTGTTTGCCGGGCGAGGATCCGAGGTGCACCATCCAGTCGAGGTAGGCCATGGCCAGCGACGCTGGCGAAATGCCGCCGCTGAGTTGGCCGAGCGCGATATTGGTCATGCGGTCGATTTCTTCCAGGGCACTGGAGTCGAGCATGCGTCGGTCGCCGAGTCGGCGCGAGGGGCCCTCTTGCCGTGTCGGGGGCGTCGGCGCCACGGTGGTTGGCGCTGCGGCCTCGCTGCGTCTCGCCGATGCCGGCTTGGGCAGGCTCTGCGTGACCGGCGCTGGCTTATTCGGCTGCGCCGGCGCGCTCGGCTTTGCGGCCGGCGGGCTTGCCTTCTGGCGGCTGCTCGTGCTCGCTTTGGAACGGCGCTTGCCGGCGGTCGACGACGTGGGCGCCGCCGCTTCCGTTTCAACGGCGGGCTCGGGGAGGTGGCTTGGATTCTCGCTCATCGGGGTCTCTTCCGTTCGACGTCCGAGCGCTTGGCAGGTCCTGCCGGCAAGCGTATCGGGCAAAGGGAAAATGCTAAGACATCAAGCCGCCGGCGGGCTGATGCAGGTCAACATCCGGCGCTCCCGTGGTGTCGCGGCCGAAAATGGCTCTACGCAGTGCGTTTGAATTGGTTGTTGATACGGCCAATCGATGCCCTAGGATCGATTTCGCTAGGCAGCCCCGGGCTCGTCCGACCGGGAACAAGGAACAGGCAGCAAGAAGCGGGGAGCGGTGAGTGAACATTTGTGGATGCGGGCGATCGACCGTGGCGCGCAGCGAAGAGCCAGGACGGTGAGGGTACGGTACAGTCGCCGTGCCATCGAGGCTGGGCACCTCTGCTTCCCAGCACTGCTTTCTGTGCATCCCCACTGCACCGCCTGCACCCAAAAAGGGCGGAGGCGCCGAATGGCCGCGTCAAAATGCAGCAGGATAGCGCCACAGCGCTGCGCGCAAACTCCCGCAATGCTTGGAAGTCCACGCTATTCGCCTAGCGGCAGGGGCGCGGACCGACTCCCGCCGAGGCGGGTACGCTATTTGCTTTGGAAGGCCTATATCACTCTCATGACAGTCGAGACGCCCTCGATGATGAAGGTCGGGACCGTTTCCCCCTCCTCTCTTGCCGTGGGGATTCCGGTTGGCACGCCAGAATCGTTCGCCGGGCAGGGAGCGTGCTCCCTGAGTTCCCCGCCTCACCCGGCGAGGGGACAGGGGAGGTTCGTGAGGCACGTACGCGACTTTCACGGCAAACCGTTTGCCGTCCGGAAATCCCGTAAGGATGGTAATTTGTAGCAGGCAATTGATCTTTGAATGGCAATCATGCTATTTACCATAATAGCTGTCTGTTTGTACGAAGATGATTGGGTACTCAAACGGGGGATTTTATTCCCTACCGGCAACCGATGTAATAACACGGAGCAAAATGATATGCTGAAATTTCGAAAGCTGATGGCGGGTTTGGCGATGGCCGCCACCTTGGTCTCAGGCCTGGCGGCGGTGCAGGCGTCCGCGGCCGAGTATAACTGGCGCTTCAGTAACCTCTACGGGCGCGGCACCGCGTTCGGCGCGCTCTATGAAAAGCTGGGCAGTAACATCGAAAAAATGTCCAACGGCCGCATCAAAGTGCAGGTGCTCTATTCGGGTGAAGGTGTTGGTACGACGGGCCTTTTGAGTGCGGTAAAGTCAGGCCTGATCACCATGGGTGCGCCTTTTCAGTCGATGCATGCGGGTGAACTGCCCGCCGGCGTCGTGGAGGTCGGGCTGCCGGGCGGAACCGATGACCCGGCCAAACTGCAGAAACTGTTTCATGAGCAGGGTTGGGGCAAGATTCTGGAAAAAGCCTACGGTTCTCAGGGCTTGGTGTGGCTGGAGCCGTACATTCAGCCGCCAGTTTATGTGATCACCAAAAATCCGATCAAGTCCATCGACGATTTCAAAGGTCTGAAGATCCGTGCGCCGGGTGCCTATGGGAAGTTCCTGCGTAATCTGGGCGCGTCCCCTGTATCGCTGGCTTGGAGCGAGATCTACACGAGCCTGGCAACCGGTGTCATCGACGGTTCGATTGGCAGCAACATGATTGACCACCGCGATGGAAATCACGTGGAGGTCGCCAAGTACATGTACCGTTTGCCGCTGGCAGGCGCACAGGTGCTGCCGATCATTGTAAACCGCGCTGCCTGGAAAAAGCTGCCGGCGGATTTGCAGGAAGTCGTGCGCAAGGCCACGGTCATACACGCTGAGGAGCAGCTTGCAATGTCCAAGAAGTGGGAATCCGAAGCGGTTGCCGAAATGGAAGGAAAAGGCCTGATGTGGAGCCCGGAACCGTCCGAGGCAGATCGCAAGGCTTGGGCGGCTGCCGGCGCCGGTCTGTTGGATGAATATGCTGCTCAGGACAAATACAGCAAGGAGCTGGTCGAGATCCTGAAAAAGCAGAAATGACCTTGGGCTCGGGTTTGAGCGCGTCATTCATCGGCAGGTGGCGAATGAAGGGTGATTTGCGAACAAGCTGAGCAACAGGGCAGGTAGCGCTCTCATTGCCGGTGTCCGAGCATCAGTCGGGCCATCGGCAGGGGAGAGCGCCACGACTTCGTCAAGAGTAAGAAAATCGTTTTTGAGGCCACCCGACAGCAAGGCCTTCGCCGAGAGATTCCAGAATAAAAACAATTCGGTAAGTCAGCATCCGGCGAATTGGCATTGAGTTTGGCAGTCTCCTTGAGTGCCCAGGCACCCTCGATTTCTCTTACAGATCGCGGTTTTCTTGTATGAATTGAGGCTCGTCATTCTCAATGATCTTCCTTGCGAAATATCAATTGGGTTTCTGAGCAGCGTCGGCGTCAGAGGGCAGGGTAACTGCCCTCGCTGCTGCTCATACATTCCTTTCGAATCATCACCTCTGGCATTGCAGGTACCTGAATGGCTATAACTGCTTTGATGCGGATATGCCGCGCCATAGATTTTGTTGTCATGCTCATGGGTAAGGCAGCCTCTTACCTGATGCCCGTGCTGGCATTTGTGGTCGCGTATGAAGTTTTCTCCCGCTATTTTCTCAACAGCCCTACCATCTGGGCCTTCGACATGTCCTTGTTCATGTTCGGCTATGTTGCCGCGCTCGGCGGTGCCTATGCGCAGCAGAAAAAAGCGCATATCAATGTGGATATCTTATACTTCAACGTTTCCAAAAAGACCCGAAATGTCTTCGACCTGATTTCTTACTCTTTGGGCATATTTTTTCTGTGGATCGTATTGGACATGAGTATCGGTAAGTTGCTGGAGGCGATCGAGTTCGATTATCGGAGGGAGAGCGAGTGGGCGCCGCCGATGTACCATTTCTGGATCATGTCGATAATCGCGTGTGGACTGTTCATCGCCCAGTTGGGTCGGGATATGCTGGTCTCCATCTACTACCTATTCACAGGCAAGGAACTCCTTGCGCAGGGGGATTCTGATGGGAATTGAAGCGCTGACCGGCGTATTGCTTCTATGCGTACTGGTGTTCTTCGCGCTTGGTGCGCCTGTGGCACTGGCACTCGGTGGCATTGCCATGTCGATTGGATACATGGTCTGGGGTGATGGTATTTTTAATGTCATACCCACGACGCTCGAGGCAACCTACTTCAGTTTTGTGCTGTTGGCGATTCCGCTCTATATCTATATGGGGCAACTGCTCACCAAGTCCGGTATCGGCGATGCGATGTTCAACGCCACTCAGATGGTCATCGGAAGAGTTCGGGGTTCGCTAGCGATCAGTGTGATCGGTGTCTGCTCGATGATCGGCGCGATGGTGGGAATCATCGGAGCCGGAATCATGACCTCCGGCAGTATCGCCTTGAAGCCGATGCTGGACCGCGGATATAACCGGCAACTGGCCCTCGGTGTCATCATGGCGGGTGGCGCGTTGGGTATTCTGATTCCACCCAGCATCCCGATGATCATGTTTGCCGCCAGTACCCAGAACTCGGTTGGCAGGATGTTCCTGGGGGCGATGATGCCGGCCCTTTTGACCATCGCCATGTTGATTGTCTATGTGGTGATCAGTTGCCGACTGGATCCGACCAGGGCGCCATTGGACAAAGAGCAGGCGCATGTCCCCGATTTGAGCGCCAAGGAAAAATTCAGGATCGCGCGTGACGGCTTCTTTGCGATTCTGCTGATCGTCGCAGTGCTTGGCAGCATCATCTCTGGGATCGCGACGCCGACCGAATCGGGAGCCATCGGCGTGGTCGGCGCGATCCTGCTGGCTATTCTGTTCAAGCGCTTCAAGCTCGACATGTTCCGCGCGGCCGGGATGCAGACCGCGACTCTGGTCAGCGTCGCGATGTGGATCATCTTTGGGGCGTCGGTATTCAGCAATTTTCATCTGCTGATGGGCGTGCAGGCGATGGTGGCCGATTTTACGGGCAGCCTCGATCTGCCTCCCATTGCGATCATCATCATGTTTCAGATCATCATGCTGCTACTGGGCTTCATCATCGATGAGTTCATTATCGTGCTGATGTGTGCGCCCCTGTTTACACCGATAGCCGTCTCCATGGGATATGACCCTATCTGGTTCGGGGTGCTGATGATCATCAATATCCTGGTCGCCGTGCAGACGCCCCCTTACGGATTTGCGCTCTTCTATCTGAAGGGGATAGCGCCGCCGGACGTCAGCATGGCGGATATCTACCGGTCGGTCGCGCCCTTCATCACGGTCAATCTGGTCGTCCTTGTGCTGTGCATGATTTTTCCGGAGATCATTCTCTGGCTGCCCAATCTGGTGATGGGCTGAGCAGAGCAAGCTGCGGCTCCCGGTACGGCTCGGGCTGGCATGGTTCAGGGGGGCGAAGGCAGTCGTCGCGGCGGCTAGCCGGAAGGGCCGCGGTTCACCACCCGGTCTTGGTCCGCAGTGGCCTGCCGGGGGCGTGCCAGATTGCGCTCGATGATCGCCGCCAGCGTCGCCGCAGCCGGCGCGATACGTTCCACGGGAACGGCGGCAAAGCCCAGATTCAATCCGGGCAGGCGCATTTCCTGGTCGAGGTAGTACATCGACAGCGGGCGGCAGATGATCCCTTCTGTCAGCGCTTCGGCAGCGATCCGTTCGTCGTCGGCCGGCTCGCAGAAGCGGTAGAGCAGTTGCAGGCCGCCATGCCCCCCTGAAGGCGCAACCGCTCCACCGAGGTGCGCGCTCATGGCGTCTTTCAAGGCGTCGCGACGCTCGGCGTAGATGCCGCGCATGCGCTTGATATGTGAGGTGAAGTAGCCTTCGTCGATGAATTCGGCGAGGGCTGCCTGCTCGGGCAATCGTCCGCCGCGATGAAGCTCGGAAGTGCCGGTGACGAAAGCGTCGATAAGGCCCTCGGGAACGACCAGATAGGCCAGGCGCATGCCCGGGAACATGACCTTGCTCAGGGTCCCCAGATAGATCACCCGCTGCTTGTCGGAAAGGCCGAACAGGGAAGCGAGCGGGCGTTCGTGGTAGCGCAGTTCGTTGTCGTAATCGTCCTCGATGATCCAGGAGTCGGCGATGTCGGCCCTCTCCAACAGTTGCAGGCGGCGATCGAGCGAGAGCACGGTTCCCGTGGGATACTGGCTCGACGGTGAGGTGAAGATCAGGCGCGGCGGCAGAGACCAGTCGGCGATCGTCGCCGCAATGCCTTTCTCGTCGACCGGGATCGGCGTGACCTGCAGGCCGGCGGCGGCGAGGACATTGCGTGCCCCCCAGTAGCCGGGGTCCTCGATCCACGCCCGCTCGCCATGGTCGGCGAGCATGCGCGCGCAGAGGTCGATCGCCTGATGGGAACCGTTGACGATCACCACTTGCTTGGGATCGACCTGCATCATGCGCGTGACGCGCAGGTAGTTGGCGAGAGCGACGCGGAGGGGGCCGTAGGCGGTGTGCGAATAGTTGAGCAGGTGCGACTGCTCGACGCGCAGGTATTTGGCGAGCAGGCGGCGCCAGATGCTGAACGGAAACAGGTCGACGTCCGGAATGCCCGGCATGAAGGCGCCGCGCTGGACGATGCTGCTGTTGACGCTGGCCGCAATCGCGCGGCCGCGCCGCGAGAGGGTGTGCCGCCCGGTGTCCTGCGGACGTTTCTGGACAGGCGCCTTCAGGCCGCTCGATACGGCGTCGGAGACATAGGTGCCATCACCGACGCGGCCTTCCAGATAGCCCTCGACGAGCAGTTGTTCGTAGGCGCGCACGACGGTGTTGCGCCCCATGCCCAGTTCTTGGGCCAGGACTCGGGTCGACGGCAATTTGGTGCCGGGCGACAGGCTGCGGTCCATGATCGCGTGCCGCAGCGCGAGGTATACGCGGACGCGTAGTTTCACAGTGGGCGCCTGACGGTCCACGTACTGCAGCAGCAACTCTGCGATCAAGCCTTGTTCCATCGGTCTCCCTGGCGGCGATTGGTTTTCTCGTAGGCGAGAAAAGGCGGGCAGTATTATGACCAATTAGCAGTCTGTCATCAACCGCGCATTCTTTCCATCGGCTGGCGCATGCGAGTCGTCAGCGACCGTGCCGAGCGCAGCGAAGGGCGTGCGCGCTGCGGGCAAGGCAAGCCGCTGCCACAGCGCCGGCCCGGCGGCGGAGAAGTCACGGGCGGTATTGGTGATCGTGAAATCCAGTGCGTCCCCGGAGCAGAGCTTGACTCGGTAGCACTCGGCATTCGACAATGCCAGAGTTGCTCGTCACCGCGACCGGGCTTGCCGAGAAGCGGACACTGCGACGCAGCGAGCGGGGAGGCGGGCCGCCAGGCTGAGGTGTTGACGCGGGGCAGCATTTTCTGCGCGCGGGCACTGGCGCCATCACGAGGGCCTCGGCTCGGCGAGGGGCCGCATTCTTCCGTGACGATGTCGGGTCGCAACGATCGACGTCGGCATGGACCAGTAGCGCGACATCGCGTGATGTCGCGATATTTTTTTGGGGGTAAAAATGCAAATCAACGGTAGTGTGTTTGTGATAACGGGAGCGGGTTCGGGACTTGGCGCGGAAACGGCCAGCAATCTGGTCAGCGCTGGTGGCAAAGTGGTGATCGTCGACATCGACGCCGCTGCCGGTGAGGCGCAGGCGGCCCAACTGGGAGCAAGCGCGCGCTTCGTCAAGACCGACGTGACCGATGAGGCGAGCGCCACTGCCGCCATCGAAACCGCGGTCAAGGAATTCGGCGGGCTGCATGGCCTGGTCAACTGTGCCGGCGTTGCACCGCCCAAGAAAGTACTCGGTCGTAATGGCCCGCACGATCTGGCGACCTTTGCGCGCGTGGTGAGCATCAATCTGGTCGGCACTTTCAACATGATTCGTCTGGCGGCCGATGCGATGAGCAAGAACGAGCCGAACGACAAAGGCGAGCGCGGCGTGATCGTCAATACCGCCTCGGTTGCCGCTTTCGATGGTCAGATCGGTCAGGCAGCCTATGCCTCGTCGAAGGCCGCAGTGGCTGGCTTGACGCTGCCGGTGGCGCGTGAACTGGCTGCGCACGGCATCCGCGTGATGTGCATCGCTCCGGGCATCTTCGAGACGCCGATGCTCAAGGGCCTGCCGCAAGCCGCTCAAGACTCGCTGGGCCAGATGGTCCCCTTCCCATCGCGCCTGGGCAAGCCGGCCGAATACGCCGCTCTCGTTCAGCACATCTGCGAGAACTCGTACCTGAATGGCGAAGTGATCCGCATCGACGGTTCCATCCGCATGGCGCCGAAGTAACTTCGGCCAGACGCGAACTTCGAGCGGCCAATGCCGCACCTATTGCATGAAAGGAGTGTTACATGAGTGAATCAGTTGTCATCGTGGGCGCCAAGCGCACGCCAGTGGGCGCCTTCCAGGGCCAGTTTTCCGCGGTCAGCGCACCGGAGCTCGGTGCCGTCGCCATCAAGGCGGCTGTCGAGCAGTCCGGTGTCAAGGTCGAGGACATCGACGAGGCCCTGATGGGCTGCTGCCTGATGGCCGGCGTGCGCCAGGCGCCGGCGCGCCAGGCTGTGCTGGGCGCGGGTTTGCCGAAATCGGTGCCGTGCACCACCTTGACCAAGATGTGCAGTTCAGCGCAGAAAACGGTCATGATTGCCCACGATGAGCTGCTCGCCGGCTCGGTCAATATCGCCATTGCCGGCGGCATGGAGTCGATGACCAACGCGCCGCACGTCCTGACCACCGCCCGTACCGGTTACCGCCTGGGCAATGGCGTGCTGCACGACCACATGTTCCTCGACGGTCTTGAGGACGCGTACGAGAAAGGCAAGCCGATGGGCGTGTTTGCCGAGCTGTGCGTCGACAAGTACGCTTTCACGCGTGAAGCGATGGACGCCTATGCCGTCGAATCGGTGACTCGCGCTCAGAATGCCGTTACCAGCGGCGTCTTCACGGACGAGATTGCGCCGGTTACGGTCAGCACCCGCAAGGGTGACACTGTGGTCGCCCAGGACGAAACGCCAATGCAGTGCGACGCGTCGAAGATTTCGAAGCTGAAGCCTGTGTTCAAGAAGGACGGTGCCGTCACGCCGGCAAACGCGTCGTCGATTTCAGACGGTGCGGCCGCGTTTGTTCTGATGCGCGAATCGGATGCCAAGGCCGCCGGTGTCAAGCCGCTGGCCCGGATTGTCGGCCATTCGACCTTTGCGCACGAGCCGTCGTGGTTCACCACGGCGCCGGTGTTTGCGTTTCAGAACCTGCTCAAGAAACTTGGCTGGCAGGCCGAGGACGTCGACCTCTGGGAGATCAACGAAGCTTTCGCGGCGGTAACCATGGCCTCGATGCAGGACCTCAAGCTGTCGCATGAGAAAGTCAATGTCAACGGCGGTGCCTGCGCACTCGGCCATCCGATCGGCGCGACCGGTTCGCGGATCCTGGTGACCCTGCTCTACGCGCTCAAGGCGCGTGGCCTCAAGCGCGGTATCGCTGGCCTCTGTGCCGGTGGCGGTGAAGCAACTGCGATTGCCATCGAAGTTCTCTGAGCGAATCGCCAACGAGCATTTCCACCCCGCGTGCCTTGGCTTGCGGGGTGGGTGAGGAGTGAAGCAGATGTTGATTGACAAGAAGCACATAGGCATGAAAGTGCCGCCACACTCGGTGACCCCGACGGCGTGGCAACTGAAGTGGTTCGCCAAGGCGACCGGTGAAACGAATCCGATCTACTTTGACGAAGCGGCCGCCAAGAAAGCCGGAATGCCAGGCGTTCTGGTCCCGCCGACTTTCTTTTTCTGCATGGACATGGACAAGGATGAGCCTTTCGACTACATCGCGACCATGGGCTGTGACTTCGGCAAGATGCTGCACGGCGAGCAGATTTTCACGTACCACAAGCCGGTCTATTCCGGCGATACGCTGGATTTTGACGGCCAGGTGACGGATATCTACGACAAGAAGAACGGTGCTTTGCAGTTCATCGTCAAGGATGTCAAGGTCAGCCGGCAGGGCGAGGCGGTGTGCGATCTGCGCACCGTGATCGTCATCAGGGCATAGGGGAAAGGCGATGACAATACCGAATTTTGATGCAATCAACGTGGGCGACGAGATTCCCTCGTTCACGACGGAGCCGGTGTCGCGTCTTACCCTGGCGCTGTATGCGACCGGCTCGGGCGATCACCATCCCCTGCACCTCGACCAGGACTATGTCCGCTCGAAAGGGATGAAGGATGTCTTCGCCCATGGCATGCTGGGTATGGCCTACCTCGGTCGCTTGCTGACGCAATGGGTCCCGCAGGAAGCGATCCGGACCTTCGGGGTGCGCTTCACGGCGATCACCTGGGTCGGCGAGAGCATGGTCTGCACCGGAAAAGTGGTCGAGAAACTGGAGCAGAACGGCGAGAAATGTGTGCGTCTCGAGTTGACCTGCGCCAACGAGCAGGGCGAGGCCAAGCACAAGGCAGATGCGGTGGTGGCACTGGCGTGACAAGGCCGGTTGCCAGTACGACTGCATGATCGCGGCCGTCTTCGGACGGCCGCTGTTTAGTTGTAGAACACTTCGTCTACCGACGGGCATCTGCCTGACGTCTCGGTAGGCGTGTCCGACACACTGGAAGGAGATCAAACGAGTGGAAAGCAATAATCCGAATGAGCAACTAGGCGGCGTCGTCAACGCTTGGGCTGATATGCAGAAGCGCATGATGAGCGACTGGGCCGGGATGCTGCAGAATCTCCCAGGCAGCGGTACGGAAAGCCCCGTCGAAGCAGTGAAGAAAGGCGTTGAAGCGGCTACCAAGGGTAGCAACGATGCGGCAAAGATGCTTATGGAGCGCATGGCCGGCAGCCAGACCGCAATGACCCGGGTCATGGATTTCTTTTTCCGGTCGATGAAGGTCGTGGCGCCGAACCTTGAGGCCAACAAGGACTGGCGTCCCGACCTCAAGGGTTTTGCCGACAACTGGGCCAAGGAATCGACCGCCATGCTGCAGCGCAGCATGGGCATGGGCTCGCATCTGGGCGATCTGGGCGGAATCATGGGCAAGGATCTTCCCGAAGCCATGGGGCCCTGGTTGTCCTTTCTGATGCAGGCGGCCTCGTCGGGGCACGCTGGCGAGGCGATGCTCGGTAGCACTGCGGGCCTCAATCGCCTGCTGTCGCTGGAAGGCGATGTCGGCGCCGTTGCCGGTGTCGGTCAGATTCCTCTCTTTGGTGCCTCGCGCGAGAAGCACGCCAAGACCTTGCGACTGGTCGACGCGGTGGTTGATCTGCGCAAGACCAGTCTGGCGTTTCACAAGCGCTTCGCCGAGGCGCTCGCCACGGCTGTCGAAGCGACCGTGGATGAGCTTGGCAAAGTTGCAGCCAAAGGCGACAAGATCACGGCCGTACGCCAGCTGATGAGTCTCTGGTACCGCACCGCCGACAAGTCACTGCTGGTGACCTTCAACAAGCAGGAGTTCCTCGACACGCAAAACGACTTCACCAAGGCTCAGCATGCGTTCAAGCTGGCGCAACGTGCTGTCGTCGAAGACATCTTCCGCGGCCTGGATATGCCCACTCGCAGCGAGCTGGACGAAACCTACCAGGTGATCCACGACCTCAAGAGAGAGGTCCGCATGCTCAAGAAGGCCTTGCTTCCTGCGACAGCGGGAGCCAAGCCTGCCGCTCGTACCACCGCGGCGCGACGTGCCAAGAGCGAGTAGGCAGAGCCGCCCGAATCTTGTTGATCCGGCTGATAAGCTAATAGACCTTTAGGAGGACGCTACCCCTATGTTTTCTTTTCCAATACAGATTCTCCCCGCCGACGTCGCCGCGGAAACCGCCGCCCTGAACGCGAAGCTCACCAAGGGCATCGCCAATCTCACCAAAATGACCGACGACGATATCGACATCGGCAGCACGCCGAAGGATGTCGTCTTCGAGCAGGACGGGATCGAGGTTTACCATTACCACGCGCTCGTCGAGCAGGCCAAGATCATGAAGACGCCGCTGCTCATCGTGCCGCCGCTGATCAACGGCTACGAAGTGGCCGACCTGCAACCGGATCGCTCACTGGTCCGCAATCTCCTCAACGAAGGTATTGACGTCTACCTCAACAACTGGGGTTACCCGCGTCAGGTCGACAAATACAGGACCGTCGACGACTACATCAACGGTTACCTCGACGACACCGTCGATTTCATTCGTCAGCACCACGGCGTCGACAAGATTGCCCTGTTGGGCATCTGCCAGGGTGGCGCCATGTCAACCACCTACTCGGCGCTCAATCCGGACAAGATCAGCCACCTGGTCCTGACCGTTACGCCGATTGATTTCGACGCCTACAGGGCGAATCACAAGCCTCACGAGGGTTTGATGTTCACCATGGGTGCCGAGGCGGATGTCGAACAGATGGTCGCTGTGCATGGCAATGTGCCGGCGACGGTGCTCAACGAGTCGTTCATGATGGCCTCTCCGTTCATCCTGAACTACGGCAAGTACGCCGACGTGATCGATATCCTCGACGACCCCAAGGCCGTGCAGAACTTCCTGCGCATGGAAAAGTGGCTGTTCGGTGGGCCAGACGCCGGTGGTCAGACGTTCAAGGAGTTCGTCCGCGACTTCCTGAAAGGCAATAAACTGGTCAAGGGCACGCTTGAAGTCGGTGGCCGTAAGGTGGACCTCAAGAATCTCACGATCCCGATCCTCAACATCTTCGCCGAGAAGGATCACATCGTGCCGCCGCCATGCACGGTTGCCCTCGGCCAGCATGTCGGCAGCAAGGACTATACCGAGTTCGCCATTGCGACCGGCCACATCGGCATCTACACCGGCGGCCTGTCGCAGAAGGTGTTGGCGCCGACGGTCGGCAAGTGGTTGCGTGAGCGCAACGCCTAAGCCAACACTCCGGTCACACTTCGCGCCCGCAAGGGCGCCCCGTAGTTTGCTGGCTCTGACGCTCTGAGTCGTCCGCAGCAAGATGGCAGCGCGCTTGATCGCGCTGCCATCACTCCCCCCAAAAAAA